>JACMRQ010000341.1 GCA_014376355.1 Arcicella sp.
GTAATACCCAATAGAATATAAATTTTTGTGATTGAAACGAAGCCCAATATATCCACCGTAAATAGTTAAAGGTGATTTTTTAACAAAAGTTTGCCTAAAATCAGCATTGACAACAACGATTGGCTTCTCTTTCTTTGTTGATAGTATTTTGGTTTCAACGGTATCTTTTGATATTGTTATCAAAGTATCCTTTTGCGAGAAAGTCGTGAAAGAACCGCTCCAAAATAATATAATTAACAAATGAGTTTGAACAAATTGCATTATTGCTAATTGATATTTAGTTAATATGAGTAATGTTCATATCTTGATTTTACTCATAAATTATTGATAATAAATGAGCTACCATTAGTAATTTATTATCAATAATTTTGAATAATTTAATAGATTATTCCTTTCTTTTTACCTCAAAAAATACTGCAAAGCCCAAAAGACCAACCATTAAAATTGAAGCAATTAAATCAACGGTATTCCCTTTTGCAACGGATTCTGGCATGAATTTGAACTCGATTTTATGCTTTCCTGCGGGAACAACCATACCTCTTAGGATATAATTTGCCCGTAAATGTGGTTTATAAACACCGTCTACGTAAGCCTTCCAATCCAGATTTCCACGGTAATAAATCTCAGAAAAAATGGCTAATTGATCGGTTTTAGCGTTGCTTTCATAAGTCATTAGATTGAGTTTATAATCGGTCAATTTGATGGAATTGGCAGTGCTATCGAAGGCAATTTTCAAATTATTAACTTGATCCGCAAAACGTTGATCAATGAAAGCTGTTTGTTTAGGATTAAATTTATCTAAAGACTTCATCTCTTCATCCGCATTTTTCACCAACTTAAATTCTTTTACAAACCAAGCATTTCCGCAAGCATCGGGGTTTTGAGCTACCGTTGGCTGACCGCCTTGTTGCTGAGCAGGTTGAGTGAAATATTTGGTATTTAACATATTAAATACCGCCATATTATTTTTAGAAAACTGATTTTCAATGACTTCTTGATACCGACGAAGTTTTGCTCCATGATAACCTCCCAATGATTTATGATAATAGGAAGCCTTTGAATCGTTCGAGAAACCTTGTTGAGAAGCTCCATCAAGTACCCGATAAATTGATTTATCCTGTAAAATTTGAGTATCCAAAGCAGTAGGAGCAAAAACATCTTCTGATTCTGATTTAGACACAAAATTATCATTATTGAAGTATCTTTTATCAACGCCAAACATGTCAAAAATGACAAGTAAAATAAGTATAGGATAAAAAACAAAATCTTTAATTTTATTAGAAATCCAAGCCCACATCAATCCTGCTGCTAATAAAATTAATACTAAAGAACGAAAAGCATCCGAACGCATCAATGATTCACGGTCGGAAACAATTCCTCTAAGTATTTGATAATCAACACTTTTATCACCTGTAATTTGCATACTCGCATCATTAGAGGATTTAAAATTTAAAAATAAAGTAGGTATTAATGCAAATATTAACGCCAACCCTGCTGTAAGCGCTAATGAATAAATTAAAGGTTTTTTGAGGTCATTGAAAGTTGGTTTTTGCTCACCAATTTGCTTCAGCGTCAAAATTGCTAACGTTACTAAAGCTAATTGAACAAGCGACATAATGGACGTAACTCCTCGAAATTTATTATAAACAGGGAAATAATCGAACATCAAATAATTGAGCGAAGGAAGATTTTTTCCCCACGAAAACATGATGAAAATAATTGTCGTAATCACGAGCCACCATTTTGTGTTCCCCTTTATTAAAAAAGCCCCTAAAATGAACAAAAACATGATGATTGCACCTGCATATACAGGTCCACCCACAATTGGTTGTTCACCCCAATATGAATATCCATGTTCGGCAAAACCCATGGCATTTTCTTCAGGAATTCCTGCATTTACCATCGCTTTTAAGGTCTCAGATTTTTTTCCACCTAAACTGCCTCCATTTGCTCCTCCGTAAAAATTTGGGATTAAAAGCGTTCCTGTTTCACCAATTCCATAACTCCATTGAAAGGCATAATCACGGTCTAAACCACCCTTAGATTGCACGTTGGATGTTAATTCAGATTTTCCACGAATAGTCTCTGCTGAATATACCGCATTACTCCAAAGTCTCATTGTATGATTTCCTAAGCCAAGTATTGCTCCTCCGCCGAAAGCTAAAAGAGAAAAAATTAAAGGTTTAATTTGTCCTGATTTAATGTGTTCGATAATTTGAACTAAGATATATCCTGCCAAAAATAACCCAAAATAATACGTAATCTGCACGTGATTTGCGTATAATTCCAAACTCATAAACAGAGCCGTGAGAGCAGCTCCCAAAAGATATTTTCCTCTAAAACACAGTACTGCTCCTGCCGCAACCATCGGTGCATACGCTAAAGCAATTACTTTTGAAGTGTGTCCTGCGGGAATAAGAACCATATTTAAAGAGCAAAAAGCAAAAGCAATAGCTCCCAAAACGGCTTGCCAAACGCTTGCACGAAGCACAATTAACAAAATATACATTCCTAACATCATCAAAAAAATCATATTGATAGGCGTTGGTAAAACATTCATTAATTGTCCCCCAATGGTTGAACCGATGCTATTTGGATATTTACCGTGAATCATAAAAGCAGGCATTCCGCCAAACATGGAGTTTGTCCACCAAGCAATTTCACCCGTTTGTTTGGTAAATTCAGTAGACTCGTGCGAGCCTGCCAAAGACATGGTAATATCATGTTGGGAAAGTTTTTTGCCTTGCAAAATAGGTGATGCGTAAATTCCAGCCAATATTATAAAGGCAATAACAGCATATAAATGTGGTAGGAATTTTTTGAAAGAAAATTGCATGAGAAAGAAAATTATGATTTTGGAAAAACGTTATTTGCAAAGATATGTATTTAATAAAACTTAATATTCATGTTTCGTGCCAATTTGAACCTTTTGATGATTTTAACGTTTTATTTACTATTAATCAAACCATTTCTTGCTAACTTTGTCTAATAAAAAAGCACAAATTTACACATTACAAAAACCATGAAAAAAAACATTATTTTCTTCACTTTTTGCCTATTAATTAGCGTATTTGGGGCATTTTCACAAGATTCAAAAGCTGGTGCCATTATTGATGCTATGCAGCAAAAGTACAAATCCATGAAAACTTTTGGAGCATCATTTACTTATGGAACGGACGGTTCGGCTCAAACTTTACAAGGAAATATTACGGTAAAAGGAACAAAATATCGTTTGAAAACGGGCGGACAGGAAATATATAACAACGGCAAAGAGGTTTCAACGTATATAAAAGAGACAAACGAAGTTAATATTTCTGACTATGAGCCTTCAGAAAGTGATTTGAATCCTGCGAAAGTGTATACTTTTGACAAAAAAGGATTTCGTTATGTTTTTGTTCAAGAAGTTAAAGAAGGCGGAGAATCTTATGAAGTAATTGAAATGTCGCCAGAGAAAAAAGGCACACAAATTGCGAAAGTGAAAATTAAATTAAATAAGAAAGATAAATCAGTGAAAAGTTGGGTTATTACGGATAAAAGCGGAAAACGTCAAACGTTTAAAGTGAATAGGTTCACGCCAAATGTTGCTGTGGACGATAAATATTTTGTGTTTGATAAAAGTAAATATCCTGGGGTTGAAGTTAATGACCTTCGTTAACAAATGAAATAGTTGAAGCAGAACGGGAGGACTTGGGTGAATATCCCGATTTCTCCCGTTCTACATTTCTATAATCTTCCGTTAATCTCTTTCTCCATTCCTCGCTTTTTCTGGGACTCCTTCTCTCCTCTTGTGCTAAAATCTCTCCCAAAACTAGGACTTTCAGTTTTAATCCATTTATCCCAAAAAGTAAAATATAGTCCAAAATTATAACGATAAAATTTGTGATGATGGCTATGATGTGTTGCTCCAATTACGTGCTTCCCTAACAAATTTCCGAATAAATTTCGTGGATAAACTTCAATATCAAGATGATTTATTGCAGCTGTTATTGTCATAATAGATAAATGAAAAAGGATGGCATATAAGTGCATCGGAACAATTATAATTATGACAGGCATAATTAAAGCCTCTAAAAAACCCTCAATTGGATGGAATGAAAAAGCTGTCCATGCAGAGGTAATTTTACTATCGTGATGAACTTGATGCACCTGTTTATAAATCTTTGGATGGTGCATTAAACGATGAAGCCAGTAATAATAAGTTTCATGAATAAACATGGCAACTATAATGCTAATGGGAAACCACAAAAGCGGATAATCATTGATATTCAAGTAGATAGCCGTATATCCACGTTGCCAAGCTAAAGCCGAAATTGCACCAACTACCGAAAAAACAATCGCCGTTAGCATCGACCAAAAAACTTCTTTTTTGAATTGATTTTGCGGGTATTCTCGCTTATTAATCTTTCGATTCTCCCATTTTTCACGTTTCCACACATAAAAATATACATGAAAAATGCTCCCTAAAATAAAGTATCTGGAAGTAATTAAAATGAACATTACCAAACACAACGTAAAAAAAATGATAGGTTGAGTAAAGTCGAGTTTAAAAAGAGATTCTATCATGATAATTGAACAAATGGGCGAAAGGAGTCGCAATTAGACCTTCAGAGGAAATAATAGACAGAGAATTTACTAATGATTTAGAAATTGGAAGCAGGGTTTGTTTAAAAGAAACAAAACTATAATCTTTTATAAAATTTGAAGAGTAAATTGGAGAAAATTTCCAACCTGTTCTTTGAAACTGACAGGTTGGAAATTTCGCTTAAGTATCACCAACCATCATCAGTTTTTGGCTTTACATTTGCCGTTGAAGTTTTCTTTGGGGCTTTTACAGGAGCATTAGCGACATTTGCAGAAACACTACTCATTCCCATCCCTTTCACTTGTGCGGCTAAATCGGTTCGGCTAAAAACACGACTCACTATTTTCCACTCATTTCCAAACTTCAACATACTCAATAAATCAATGTATTTAAAATCTCCGAAAAGAAGTTCTACAGTAGCTAATGCAGATACACCAACATAAGAATAAGAAACCATTTTCGTTGAACCTCCCTTGGTTACAATTCCACCAGCAGGCATTGAAGAAACGAATTTCGCTACTGGAATATCTTGAATTGCACCCGTTGCACTTACAGTCCTGAGTATTGCCGTTGGGTGAAAAGCTTGATTCAATTTGGCAGCATCACCTTTTGAAACACCTTCCAAGTAATTATTGACACATAATTTAATGGCATCATCCTCCGACTGTGCTTTGACAGACGTTAGGCTAAATAAAAAAAATAAAAAGAGCAAAGTTTTTGAAATCTTCATGACAGAATTGTTTTTAGGTTTCACACCTAAATTTAGTATTATTTTGTGGTTAAACGAAGTTTTATATGGTTTTATTATTTATTCTCCTTCCAACTCTTCAGGCAAACCTTCCCCGCTCATAAAATACCAAGCCTTGTCTGGATAAAGAATTGATTGTGCGACTTTTACACGCCCCAAAGCTCGGTTCGCTACATTTTGAAGAATAATTATTGAAGAATTATCACGGTTATTATGCATATAATAATTCTTGAAGCCATGCCACCAACCCGTATGAAAAGTCAGCCAAGAACCATCGTCCATTAACTGTAACCTCCATCCAAAACCATAATTTTTAGTAGAAGCAAATTTAAACGTATTGGCTGGTTGAAAGGCTTCGTTTAGGGTTTTCATCTTCACTAATTTCTCAGAATTCAATGCCATATCCCATTTAAACAGATCTTCAACGGTTGAATAAACACCTTTATCACCCGTTGCCCCATCTAAGTAGTCAAATGGAACTTGCCAAAAACCATTTCTTCTTGGGGTATATCCAACGGCGGCAGTTGCCATTTGTTCAGATTTATTGGGATCATAAATAAAACTTCGTGACATTCCTGCGGGGGCAAAAAGATGTTTTTGAGCATAATCTCTAAAATTCATTCTTGATAATTTTTCAACGATATAAGCCAATAAAACATAATTAGAATTGTTATAATTGAATCGGGAATTAGGTAAATAATTAATTCCTGGTCTGTATTGAGCAAATAGATTTACGACTTGTTCATTAGACATTGGCACTTTTTTATTTACAAGTTTATCCATGCAATAAACATAATTTGGAATGCCAGAACGATGGCTTAATAAACTTCTAATAGTAATAGAGGTATCATACGGAAAACTTGGGATATACTTAAAAACAGGTGCATCATAGTCAATTAGTCCTTTTTCATGCAATTGCATAATTGCAACTGCCGTAAATTGTTTGGAAACCGAAGCTAATTGAAACTGAGTTTGTGTAGTATTTGAGTCTTTTCTTAAAAAACTAGAATATCCAAAAGCATTTTTATAGATAATTTTTCCGTTTTGAGAAACTAATACTGCCCCGTTAAACCCACTAAGTTTATGTAATTTTTTAAAAAATGTATCTAATTTAATTGCTTTTCGTCCTGCTATTTTAGCATCAAAAAGTCTGGCAATACTGTCATTATGAATTACAATACTATTAGTGGGATCTTCCGAAAGGTGTGGAGGCTGATGGGAACAAGAAAGAGTGGATAATCCGATAAAAAAACCAACAATTAAGAGGTATTTTGTAATCTTCAATAGTATCACGTTTTGTAAGGATTTAATATGAGCAAGTGCTGTATTTTGTAACGTAAAAATACGGTTTGAATTTGATTTATGCCAATCTGTTTTTAATTTAGGACATACAAACATAATTAAAAATGGCAAAACGCTTAAAAATTCAAAACCCCAATCTTGGTAGGTCTCCTGGAACGCTTACTTACGTAGGCGAAGAAGTCGAATTTGCTACAAAAATTTATTGGACTGAATATAATCTTGAAAATTATAAAACGCATATTTTTCCCAAATTATTAGATTTTCAACTAAGATTAGCCCCAAATAAAACCTATTGGCTAAACATCGATGGAATTCATGAACCCAAAGTAATTGAAACAGTGGGTAAAATTTTTGGTTTGCACCCACTTGTAATGGAAGATATTTTGAACTCTCACCAGAAACCAAAATTTGAATATTATGATGACGAGCAACTTTTTGTAACTTTCAAAATGATTGAGTTTAATCCCTACACTCATGAAATTGAAGTTGAGCATTTAAGTTTTATTTTGGGAGAAAACTATGTAATTTCTTTTCAAGAAGAACGAACGAGGGATATTTTTGACCCAATTATTCAACGTTTGAAAGCCTCCGCTGGCAAAACTCGAAAAAATGGAGCCGATTATTTGTTATATTCATTGATGGATTTAGTTGTCGATAATTATTTTTTGGTCTTAGAAAAAGTTGCTGAGAATATTGAACGATTGGAGGATGATATTATCAATACAAAAAAGCAGAAATCTATGACTGAAATGTATTCAATTAAACGAGAATTAATGTTAATGCGAAAGATTGTTTTTCCACTTCGTGAGATGCTCTCTAATCTTATTCGTGAAGAAGCTCCATTGATAACGCCCAACACTGCTTTATACTTACGTGACGTTCACGACCATGTTACGCAAGTATTGGAAACTATTGATTCTTACCGAGAATTAGTAGCATCATTAATGGATTTATCCCTATCCCAAGCAAGTAACCGAATGAACAATGTGATGAAAGTTTTAACCGTTATTTCGGTAATTTTCATGCCCTTAACTTTCATTGCAGGTATTTATGGAATGAATTTCGACTTTATGCCTGAATTACGTTGGCATTATGGTTATCACGTTGTATGGGCTTTTATGATTATTTTAGTGATCGGGATGCTCATTTATTTTAAGAAAAAAGATTGGTTGTAAAGCCTACATTTTACAAATAATTATCCAAATCACATTATTAACTGAAAATACTTTTTTAAGAGAACATACCCATATTTCAATCCTGATTTTTAATTTAAAACAAGATTTTAATTTATATGCTATTTTCAATAACCTTATTCCTCAATTTTTTACTTTTCTTTCGTTATAAAACGCTCAAATTAAACTTTTATCTTTAAAAAATACAATAAAAAAGTTTTATCATTCTAAAAATATTTTTTTCGCCAAAGTAAGTATATATTTTGAGTTAAAAATTTGTAAAATTTGTGAAAGTGAGATAAACAACTTTAAAATTAAGATTTCTTTAAGAAAAAATACTTCATTTTATCAAAAATAGCTTCGTTTTTATATTCTTCACTATTTTACTTCAATCCTTAACTACTTGATTTTGAATAACTTTTATGCAATTTTTACAGATATGTTGTAGTATTACAACATAAATTTCTGAAACAAAATCATAAGACATACAAAAAATGTTAGGTATATTTAATTCCATATTTTTAATTTCAGGCAAACATGCACCTTTTACGGGTGTACCAATAACAGTAATGACTGGTTTTGCCGTAGTATCTACAGCACTCATAATTTTAGGCATTTTTCTGAGTCAAAAACGACGTGCTTGGTATCAACATTCAAAGTTGACACAAGGTGAAATTGTGGAGATAGGCAAGCGGTATGATAGAAGCGATAGACGTGGACAACATCCAATGTTTTTTCCAATTGTCTCATTTATTGTAAATGATCGACAATTCAAAATTGAAGCTGACAAAGGAATGTCAATATTGAGTCAGATTGGACAAAAAATGCATGTTCGTTACAACCCAGAAAATCCCTATGAATCAGCTTTGGGAGAAAGTAATGTTCCAGGCATTAAACCATCACTTTTTTTTGCTTTAGGGTCAGGATTATTGGCAGCGAGTATTCTATTGATGTTTTAGGAATTCAGGATCAATTTATAAATATTAAAAGGACGTAAATAATTTTACGCCCTTTTTTATGCAAAAATTTGCAATTTTATAGAATTTCAACCTCTTTGTTTCTGAAACCTTTCAACAATTCGTCGGTTGGACTTATACTTGTAATTAGGTAATCTAAATCCGAAAAATCACAGACCTTGAAATTCTCTTGACGGTTAATCTTCTCTTCTAAAACGCACGTAACAGTTCTTCTTGAAACATTCATCATTTTCTGTTTTAAGATAGATTCTTCATAGTGTCTTATGGCTAATCCTGATTCTATACTGATACTATTCGTCCCCATAAAATACAAATCCGCTTGGATATGTTCTAGGTCCTTAATCGTTTTGCTTCCAATCGTGATTTGGTATCTTTTATAAAACGACCCTCCTAACATGATAATTTCAATTTTAGGGTGTTCTGATAAAGCAGTGGCTAAATGAGGGTTGTTTGTTATAATCGTAATTTCCAGATTCTTAGGCAGTTGTTCTGCAATATAAAAGTTAGTTGTTCCTCCATCCATTAAAATAATTTTATTATTTTCGAATAATTTCAACGCTTTCTTTGCAATTGTTACAAACTCTGTATTCACAATTCCCAAGCCCTTACTGGACTTCATAGAAAGGTATGAATGAGCAATGGCTCCACCGTGAACTTTCTTTAAAAGTCCACGATCTTCTAATTCAATTATGTCCCGACGTACACTGTCGTATGAAACATTCAAAATTTGTCCTAAATCTACAAGAGTAACTTTTTTATCGGTCCCTAATTTTTCTAATATAAGTTGTTGCCGTTCTTCTTTTAACATTTTGTGAATTTATATAAAGTACAATTTTTTATAAAAAATACTTACAAACTATCTTGCAAATATTTGCAAAATAATTTGTAAAATACAAAAAATATTGCATAAATTTGTATCCTAACCATTAAGCATTTTTATTAACTATTTATAAATGAGTACAATTATTTTTTTATCGTGAAAATTTTATTCATGAATAATAATAATTGTGTTTTGAAAGGTTGAATTGAAAGGGTACGAACTTTTAGGTTTGTACCCTTTTTTGTTTAGTATCATATCTGTAAAATCTCCATTTAATATATTCTCTTCTGGATTCGAGAACTTTATTGTTCGTAAAATTACTTCTAAATACGTTTCATCTTTACCTTTGTAACCACAAATAATCATAAAAATAATGGAATACAGAATAGAAAAAGATACTATGGGCAAAGTGGAAGTACCTGCTAATGTTTATTGGGGAGCTCAAACCCAACGTTCAATCATGAATTTCCCGATTGCTCAGGACATTAATAAGATGCCAAAGGAAATTATTCGGGCATTTGCTTACTTGAAAAAAGCCGCTGCAAATACCAATTTTGAGGCAGGTATTTTACCAGAAGACAAAAAAAATCTTATCGGTCAAGTTTGTGATGAAATTTTAGAAGGAAAATTAGACGACCAATTCCCCTTAGTTGTATGGCAAACGGGTTCGGGTACACAGTCTAATATGAATTGCAATGAAGTGGTTGCATACAGAGCACACGTAATCAACGGAGGCAATTTGATGGACGATGTAAAGTATGTTCATCCAAATGATGATGTTAATAAATCACAATCTTCAAACGATACATTTCCAACGGCAATGCACATTGCAGCTTATAAAATTTTGAAGGAAGTGACCATTCCCGGGATTACAAAATTGAGAAATACATTGGATGCCAAAGCGAAAGAGTTTAAAAATGTAGTTAAAATCGGTCGTACCCACTTTATGGATGCAACGCCTTTAACGCTCGGTCAAGAATTTTCGGGTTATGTTTCTCAACTTGACCATGGCTTGCGTGCTATCAATAATACACTTGCCCATTTATCAGAATTAGCTTTGGGTGGCACGGCAGTCGGAACGGGAATTAATACGCCAAAAGGCTATTCTGAGAATGTAGCGAAACATATTGCTGATTTGACGGGCTTACCTTTTATTACTGCTGAAAACAAATTTGAGGCTTTAGCTGCGCATGATGCTATCGTGGAAACTCATGGAGCTTTGAAAACAGTTGCAGTAAGTATGATGAAAATTGGGAATGATATTAGGATGTTATCGTCTGGTCCACGTTCAGGAATTGGCGAAATCCACATTCCAGATAACGAGCCAGGTTCATCAATTATGCCAGGAAAAGTAAATCCTACACAATGTGAAGCCATGACGATGGTATCAGCTCAAGTGATGGGAAATGACGTTACGATTGGGATTGGTGGTTCGATGGGACATTTTGAATTGAATGTATTTAAACCTGTAATGATTTTTAATTTCCTTCATTCAGCTCGTTTAATTGGAGATGTTTGTGTGGCTTTCAATGATAAATGTGCCGAAGGAATTCAACCATTACGTGAAAATATTCAAAAGCATGTCAATAATTCTTTAATGTTGGTGACGGCTTTGAATACAAAAATTGGCTATTATAAATCTGCCGAAATTGCACAAACTGCACACAAAAATGGCTCTACTCTGAAAGAAACGGCAATTGCTTTGGGGTATGTAACAGCAGAAGAATTTGATGCTTGGGTAAAACCAGAGGAGATGGTTGGAGAGATTTAAAATTATAAAAATGTAGTTAAAAACGGTAGAATAGATATTTTCTGTTCTACCGTTTTTGTTTTATACCGATAGAACGTAATAACTTGTTAAGCAAAATTGATAATATTGCGATTGTATTTATTATCTAAAATCCATGAAGAAAACACTAATTATCCTTTCCTTTATTTGCTTTCAATCATTTTCACAAGAAAAAGCAAATCAATCCCTCAAATTAGCTCGATTATTCAGTGACCACCTTGTTTTTCAAAGAGATAAACCCATCAAAATTTGGGGTTGGGCTGGTGTAGGCGAACGAGTTGAAGTTTCGATAGGAAATCAAAAAAATATCGTTTCCACCAATTCAGATGGTAAATGGTTAGCAGAATTGCCTGCAATGCCCGCTGGTGGTCCCTACGATGTTTTTATAAAGACCAAAACAAAAGAAATTGCCATTTCTGATATTTTGATTGGTGAGGTTTGGTTGTGTTCGGGACAATCAAACATGGAATGGAAACTAAAATCCGCAGATAATGCAACTAATGAAATGGCTGAGGCAAATTATCCAATGATTCGTCATTTTGAAGTTGCTCACGAAGTTGAATTTGAACCTCAAGATGACTTAAAATCAGGAGAATGGAAAGTTTGTTCACCTAAAACTGCGGGAGATTTTTCAGCAGTTGGTTATTTCTTTGCTCGTGATTTATATCAGAAATTAAAAGTTCCAATCGGTCTAATTCATAGTTCTTGGGGTGGGTCGCAAGTGGAGGGGTGGATTAGTAAAAAAGCCATGAAAGAATCTGATGTTCTGAACTATTATCCCAATATAATGCCAAAAAATTGGAATGAAGATACGGATAATTGGAAACGTAAATTGGTAGAAAAAATTTATGGAGATAAAAATTATAATTTGAATTCTGTAAAAGCATCAGAATATTTGAAAGAAGGTTTCAATTTTAATAAATGGTTAAGAGTTGACTTAGGCTCATCTTTTGACTGGCAGAACATCGGGGCATTTAGAGGCAATTATTTCTTACAAAGAACTATTGAAATCCCTGAAAGTGCAGTTTCGGAAGAAAGTATTTTTATTTTTGGGCGAAATAACAGCAAAATGGAGCTTTATATAAATGGGAATATTATTTTTTCGGGTACAAACGAGAAAAATATAGCCATTAAAGTACCGCAAAATAAATGGAAGAAAGGCACAAATTCCATTATTATCAAAATTGGAACGACTACTAATCCGCCTTGGTTTGGAGCAGGAATTGAGGGCAAATCAGATGAATTTTATATAGAAAGCTCTCAAGGAAATATTCCTTTGAATAACCAAAAATGGAATATGTGTCCTGTCTGGGATGAACCAATTACTTTTGCTCATTTTATGAATAGTGTAGGCACAACGATTTATAACGCCATGATTGCTCCCTTAATTCCCTACGGAATTCAAGGCACAATTTGGTATCAAGGTGAATCCAATGCTGGTCGTGCCTTTCAATATCGAAAATCTTTTCCGTTGATGATTCAGAATTGGCGAAAGGATTGGAAGGATGATTTCTCATTTCTTTTTGCTCAATTATCAAGTTATGGCAAAAATCAGAGTAGTAATGAAGGAAGTAATTGGGCGGAATTGCGAGAAGCTCAAAATATGACTTTAAGTCTTCCCAAAACTGGAATGGCGGTGATAACTGATATTGGAAATCCCGATAATATCCATCCAACCAACAAATTAGATGTGGGAAAAAGATTGGCTCTTAGTGCTTTAAAAATGACCTATAATCAGTCTAATACAATCATTAGCCCAATGTTTAAAGAGGTTAAATTTGTGGGGAATAAAGCAATTGTTAGTTTTGAAAATGTTGGAAGTACATTAATGACAAAAGATAAATACGGTTATTTGAAAGGATTTGAAATTGCAGGAGACGATAAGCGATTTTACTATGCTCAAGCTCAAATTAAGAATAATACGGTGGTAATTTCTCATTCAAATGTAAACAAACCAGTATCAGTTCGTTACGCTTGGGCAGATGCACCTATTGATGCTAATTTATTTAATACCGAAGGTTTGCCAGCCTCTCCTTTCCGAACTGATACATGGGAAGGGATTACGACAAAAAAGCAATATGAACAATAAATAAAAAAGGCAAGGGAAAATATACAATTTTTTCCTTGCCTTTTTTATTTAAAAATTAATCTTCTAAACTCTGTTCATGTTCCAAATGAATGACCTCCAAATGTCTTCCTTTAATAATCTTACGGAATTTGGTATGTGTCATTCTGTGCTCACGTTCAAAGGCTGCATGATAAATTGCTCGAATCAATAAAGCCAAAACCAATGGAACAGTATCAATTGAATATTGAGCCACAAAAATAAGTCCCATTGCAGTCATCAATGATATCAGAATAAAGTAATAGCCATACCAATAATCTCTCGCTGCTTTATTTTGAGATAACCAAAAAATTATCGGTAAATGGAAAGGGAAGGCCCACAATAGATTCATATTATAATTTGTTACGCCATGGTTCGTTCCAAACCACAAAAATAATAAAACCCATCCCAAAAACCCAGTTAAACCAAACAGTATTTTATCAAAAAAATATCCTTTTTGACGTTTCTTCCAGTGTCTAAAAGTCCGATAAAATGTAAAAAAAAGAAGTATACTAAACCAAAAACGGGGGGTAAGCAAGAAAGATGGTTCATCATCAACGAAAGTCACGGGATACAAATCTTTTGTGCTTTTTACAAAATAATACAAATGATGTTGTGTAGCCATTCGTCGGGCTTCTGCCATACTTTTCATTAAATTTTCTGGAATATAACAAGCATTTAACTGCAATACTCGCTCGTCCGCAGGTGTACCTAAACCAGCATTCATTCCAACGGCAGCCCAATAATGATGTTTTCGGAGGAGGCATTTATTCATCCATTCACGATAAGTACTATCATTCATAGCAGGAATATTTTGCAAGTGTACGCTATCTGAACAAGCAACCATTAAGGCATCACGAATCCGAGTTGAGCAATTATCAGTATAAAATTTATACATATAATTTCTTGTTTTTGGATTCTTATAAGTCTTTTCTAAATTATCATACAGTAATTGTTTTTGTCCACGAGCTAAACTCATAATCTGCTCGGTCATTTTTCTATTATGCTTTTGATAATACTCTTTGTAAGCATCTAAAGGAGCGTAAGACATTTGATAAGGTAATTGTCCTTTAACAAATTTCCAGTAAAAATTTTCAGTGTCATAGTCATATCCTCCGAAATTATAGGCTTTGTCGATGCCGTTAGCAGGATCGTAAATCCATAAGAGTGTGTGTCCGAACGAATCATTTAATTCATCGCCAGGGGCAACAGTAATAAGACTAATTTTGGCACTTCCTGAGAGTTTTTGGGCGATAGTACAAACGTTTGCCAGAAGCAAAAAAAGGCTTAGAAAAAGAAGTTTTTGTATAAAATTGAGGTTTTTCATAAATCGGCTATGAGTTTGTGTGATTAACAACTCTAAAATAATGACTTTAAACTTTCCCTGCAACAATAATTACAATTTCTCCTTTAATCGTGTTTGGGTTTTGCTGATAATGTGTTAATATTTCCAAGACAGTACCTCTCCTATTTTCTTCAAAAATCTTTGTTAATTCACGAGAGACACACACTTGACGATTTGAACCTAAATACTCACCTAATTGTTCGAGAGTTTTCAATAAACGGTGCGGCGATTCATAGAAAATCATAGTTCGTTCTTCTTCCTCTAAGTTTTTTAAACGAGTTTGTCTTCCTTTTTTATGGGGTAAAAAACCTTCAAATGTAAATCTATCAGCTGGTAATCCTGAATTAACTAAAGCTGGGACAAAAGCCGTTGCCCCAGGTAAACATTCGACCTCTATGCCATTTTTAAGACATTCTCTAACTAACAAAAAACCAGGATCAGAAATACCAGGAGTTCCCGCATCTGAGACTAATGCCAAGATTTTACCTTCCTTTAATAACTTAATTATTCCCATCGTACCGTGATGCTCATTATGGGCATGGTGAGCGTATAGTGGCTTTTGGATCCCTAAATGCTTCATTAAAATGCCCGAATTACGAGTATCTTCAGCCAAAATTGCATCAACTGATTGGAAAATTTTTATTGCTCTTAACGTTATATCATCAAGATTGCCAATAGGCGTTGGTACTAAATAAAGCTTCATATTAATTTATCAATGGCCGCTGCTAATTTTATATCTTTGTCTGTCACAATATCCCCTGCATCATGGGTATTGAGTTCAATGTTGACCTTGTTATATACATTGGACCACCAAGGATGATGATTCTGTTTTTCGGCTAATAAGCCTACCCGTATCATAAAAGCAAAGGCCTCCGAAAAATCTTTGAACTCAAAAGTTCTTTTTAGTTTATTGTCTTCTTCTTTCCACATAGTTTTGAGTGTTTATTTATTTTTAAAATTACGCTAAATAAGCCATTGTACAAGCAGATTTTTATACAAATTATGAATCCGTAGATTAGTACTTTGTAAAGCAATTAGCTACGAATTATAATTTTTCTACTAATTCTATTTATATCGGGTAGCCATTTTTATAGCTTCAATTTCGCTTTGCTTATAACTTGAGCCGTCGGTTCTGAAAATATCATCAAATAATTGGCTTTCACAGTCGATGGTAACAAGGTTAAGGGTTTCAGCTTTCCACATCTCGAGTTCGTTAATTAACAAAACTTTTATGATGTGTAACTTTTTTTCCACTGTAATAGCCATTTTGATTTTGTAGAGGTCTTTCAATAGCCTATTCGGTTACGTCAATGGCTACTTTGTTACCTTTAACGGCATCTTTTAAAGATACCTAATCGGGTAAATTAAAACAACGAAAGAGTAAGATTTTTGTGAATATATAATGCTTTTGAGCGTAAAATTCACGGATACCAAATTGAAATAACGTATCATAATTACATAAATACAGCATTGTCAAAAGCAATTGGTCAGCTAAAATAAGAGAACATTTCTTCGTTTTTTTCTGGTTAATTGTTCATTTTGATATTCAAGGAAAAAAACTTTTAATTATTTTAAGATTATGGAGAATGTACTATAACTTACACCAACCATACTGGTAAACACCGCAGAAGGCTTTTGTTTAAATTTATCAAATTCGTTCATATCAATATAACAGCCATTTACTTGAAAAGTTATCTATTGAATATCAATATAGTAAATGGTTGGTATGTAGTGTTTTCGTCTCACAAAGAAGCCTTCAAATCAATAATTTGAAGGCTTCTTTGTTTTCGAACTAAGTCCAATAGTAATTTTACTACCTACTTATTTGACCCTCTACCTCCGCCAGTACCCATTTTTTGTCGGTTTTCTTCATACATTTTGATTTGTTCTTCAGTCAAGATTGGCTTTAATTCTTTATCTTTTGCCTCCATCATAGGTTTCATTTTTTCTCTCATTTCAGGAGAAAACCCACCATTTGCTTTCATGGTTGAGTCCATCAACATGGCGTATTTTACATTAATAATTTCCACTTTATCAAACTGTTCTTTAGTCAAATTAAGCATTTTTTTCATCTGCTTGGTCTGATTATAAGCACGGTCTTCCGGAGAAAGCTGTTGATAGCCACCTCCGCCTCCGCCACCTTGTCCAAATTGTGCATAAGTACCTAATGCTGTACTAATTAAGCAAAATGTCATTAAAATCTTTAGCGTTTTCATGGATATTTATTTTGGTTTTGTATGAATTTATTTTTAACGGAAATGTATGAATAAGATTTTGAATATATTTTATAAAACGATGAAATCTAATAAAATCACGACCAAATACTGGATTTAAGAGATTATACTATCTTTTAGACTCACTCCTTAATAAGTTTAACTACCCCTTTTTTCTCTTCATTTCCGACCCTCAAAAAATAAGTCCCTGTCGGTATCTTCTCTATTGAAATCGTCTGAACAGTATTTTTAAGGGTTTCAATATACTGTATTCTACCTGAAACATCCATTATAATTGCCTCATAATCCTTACCCGTAAAATTATCAATTTCAATCGTTATTTCAGCTTTTGTAGGGTTAGGATATACTTTAAAAAAATTAGATACTTCTCCTTCAATCGCTAAAACCTTGAACAAATTTGGAATACCATAGCCCAAAACTTTGTCTGGTTTAACTGCCTGACTACCCGATTTTCTGACATTTTCCATTATTTGCATCGCCGTTAAAGTCGGGTTAGCTTGCCAATATCCAGCCACCATTCCACATAAAATGGGTGAAGAAAATGACGTTCCAGAACCCGTCGTCACATTTCCATTAGGCGAAATTATAGCTGTACTTTGTCCCATTGCCACAACATCTGGTTTAATTCTTTTATCATTTGGAATACCCTGCGAACTAAATTTTACATACAACTTATTAGCATCCACTGCCCCAACGGCAATCACAGAATCAGCGTCAGCTGGTGTTCCTTCATATTTCCAAGAATCATTTCCTTCATTTCCAGCACTGATTACACAGACAATTCCAACACCTGCTGCCCAATCTGCTGCACGAGCTGCAATCGTGGTATTTCCGTCTAATTGTGCGTAAGTATGATTAGTTTTCACGTCATCAAAAGTAGTATATCCCAAAGATGAATTGATTAAATCTACGCCCACGCTATCGGCATATTCAGCCGCAAAAAGCCAGTTCGCTTCTTCAATAATATATTCTGACGAGGCTTCCTCTGAACGGAGTAATAAGTAAGAAGCCTTAGGGGCAGTACCAACCATATTACCTTCCAAAAATGCTCCCATACACGAAAGTACCTCCGTTCCGTGGGCATCATCTTCATAAACTGATTTTTCTTTCTTCACAAAATCATACGTTCCAACGATTCTATTTTCATCAAAAAGAGGCTTGAAGGCTGCTATTTTATCGGCATTATTGAAGCCTGCATCCAAAACAGCAATCATCATTCCTTCACCTTTAAAACCTAAATCATGCATAATATTGACCCCAAGCATTTCGTTTTGAATTTTCGATAAACCGTAATTAAGGGACTTATTATCAAGGGCTTCAAACTTAGCTTTTTTTCTACCAGAACGAGAAAGTGGATCATCAACTGTTCCATTTACTTCCAATCCTTTCACAAAGGGAAGTTTCAGAATAGTTTGTAAATTGGCATCGGAAGTCTGAATCAGCGCCGCATTCATCCAACGAGACGTGAACCAAATTTCTGCTCCCGTTTTTTTGATTTCAGAAATATATGCTGGATTAACTGGTAAATCACGGATTTTTAGGGTAATATTTTGTTTCTGCCGACGATTAATGGAACGCTGGGAAAGAAATTCCAGAGGTTTCGAAATTGAATAAGGAGAATTTGTTTTATCCTTAAAAGTGATTAAATATTTAGCGGGCAATTGGGCTGAACAGTTAACAATTATCAATGAACAATTAACAATTATCAAAAGGACATATTTTTTCCAATTTTTGTTGCGAAACATTAATTTTTCTGACCAATAATATCGAAGGAATGAAACTCTTAATTGTTTATTGTTAATTGTTAATTGGTTACTCATTGTTTTTAAATTTTAAAATGTGTTTTGTACCAAAGTCAATTTTCCCTTTTCCCAAACAGTCAGCTGAATTACAATAAGATACGTTTATTTTTTCTTGATAAATCAATCCAATTCCTTCAGAATAAACCTCTCTTCTTCTTTTTAAATCAACTAACGTAGAATCATTTTGTTGGACAACGGTTACTGAATTACTAAATTTTTGTCCATTAATTTGAAATAGTTGATTAACTTTTTTCATTTCATAACTATCATTCCCAAAAGAATTATAAGCGTTTCCATTCCATTTCAAACCCTCTTTCATTGGAAAAGACATTTTTATGTAAGTTACATTATTTTCGATTTTAAGGACTTTATCAACCTCTTTTTTTGCTGTAAAAATGGAGTCAATCGTCCATTTCTGAGCATCATTTTCTCTTCGATATCGTTCAATTCTCATAGCCTTTTTTCCATCCAAATCATTGAAAGTTGAAACATTCACCTCTTTTAACTGATAGGTTTTCAACGTAAATTTTCCTGTAAGTTCATATTCCGTTTCCTCCACGTCATATACCACGGATTGACCGATTTTTGGGTAAAAAAATTTACCCCCATCTTGCGGTGGGGGTAAATTACTGTTGATATTATCGCAAGCAAACAATAAAAAAAGGCTGAATAAAACTAAAATTATTTTCATTTTATACGTAATTGAGGAGATTTTAGTTTGAAGAGAAGCCTTGTTTAAACACCATAGAAGTCAATTTATCGCTGGAACCAACCATGCTTGCTGTAATTTTAATTGTTCTTCGCTGGGGTTTTGCACAGGTGAAAGAATATTTTTTTCCTCTACCTCTGGAATAAATAATTTGCCAGAAAGTTTAACTTCCACTTTCTTTTCTCCGTCTTTACGAAGTATTACGTAATTTATCACTTCATCCTCTTTGGCATTCGCCATAAATTCACTTCTTTCAGTTCTGAATGTGGTTAAATCTAACTTTTTGCCGTTTAATGATACCAATTCATCCCCCGATTTAAACCCTAATTTCTTTCCAAACGCATCAATTCCGTCTTCATCAATAATAAAAATTCCTTTTGATTCTGGATTAATTCCTAAGTTATAAATTGAAAATCCCAAAGTTTTTTCTTTCTTTATACGGCTCTTTAAATAGTCAATTCCAACACTTTTCAAGGTTTCCTCAATAGGTAAAGGCTCTTTTCCTTCTACATATTTTGCGAAAAATTGACGAATTTCTGGAAACTTGGTTACCTCCGTAATTTTGTCAAACAATTCGTTATCGTTGAATGATTTATCCTTTCCGTAATATTTTGATAAATCACTCATTAAGTTCTGCGTTCCATATTTCCCGCCCGACAATTGACGTAATTTGATATCTAAACATAAACCAATTAATGCCCCTTTTTCATAAACATTCGGATATTGGTCTTTGTATTTTTCTAAGACATCTGCCGACATCACCGTAAATGGAATATCATCCTTATAATGATTATACATATTACCGATTTTAGATTTTATCATATCCATATACTTAGGCAAATCAATCAAATTATACTTCATTTGCATGTGACCCGCTGCATATTCTGTCATTCCTTCATACATCCAAAGGTGTTTTGACATTTTCGGATTGTTAAAATCAAAATCCCCAATCTCAACCGAATGGATACTTAAAGGCGTTACAATATGGAAAAATTCGTGCGAACAAACGTCTCTAATGGTCTGTGAAAGTTCTTCCGAAGATGATTCTGGTAAGTAATAAAACGAAGAATATGAATGTTCTAAAGCCCCATAACTTCCATTCTTCAAATTATCTGAAAGCACGATAATAAAAGCATATTTTTTGATGGGTAATGTTCCGCCTAAATATTCTTTTTGAGCTTCCAAAAGCGTTTTGACATTCTCTGCAATTTCCGCCGAAGTTGCTTTTTTATTAGGAGAATAAACCGAAATCAAAATATCCGCTCCACCTACTTTCAAAATAGTAGTATCGGGTAGTGAATACATTATGGGTGCATCCACTAAATCGTTATAATTTGGAACAATAAACGTATCATTTTTTGCATCAGATTTTGTTGCCGTTAATGAACTTGCCCCATAAAAACCCGCTGGTTTTGTGAAAGTTACTTCGTAGGTTTGACGTTTTAAATCACTAAAATAGCCAAAAAATCCGTGTGAATTAATAGCGAATAATTTATTTTCTTCAATATCCGTCCCTGCGGGTTCAAAGACATATTCCCCCTTGATTTCAGGCGAATCCCAAGTGTCATCCACTAAATAAGTAATTTTATTGAGTCCTTTTGCTCCTTTGATTTTATAACTATTTTTATCTAATTTGTCGATTGA
>JACMRQ010000342.1 GCA_014376355.1 Arcicella sp.
CTTAAAATTATAAGTGCAAATAATATTTAAAAAAACTTTTTGCCGACAGATTTTTTTCTTAAAATCATTCAATTAAATATTTGATAATGTATAATTAATTAGAGAGTGATTGTATTTATTTGTTTTACAACTTAAAATTTTGTTAAAAAAAAGCAAATAATAGAGTTCTAAGTACATTTACTCAAATAAATGCGAATTAATCCTTTAAAATACTGGTCTATTTCAATTTGTATTAAATAAACTTCTAATCAATGCAAGCACTAACTTTACAACAACTCCGCTATCCACTTGGCATTTTTCAAAAACCTTCAGAAATTTCATCAGAAATGCTGATGGGTTGGATTAATGACATTGAAATTCTCCCTAAATTGCTTCAACAAGCCGTTGAGGGATTAAGTGAAGAACAATTGTTGATTCCTTATCGTCCCGATGGGTGGACAATCAGACAAACAATTAACCACGTGGCTGATTCTCACGCAAATGCTTTTATTCGCTTTAAATTGACTTTAACTGAAGATACCCCAATAATAAAGCCTTATGAAGAACAACTTTGGGCGGAATTAGAAGATGGTAAAAATGCTCCTATTGAATGGTCTTTAACGATGTTAGAAGTTATGCACAAACGTTGGGTAATGTTGTTGAAATCAATGACCGACCAACAATTTTCAAAACAATTTATGCACCCCGAAACTAAACATTTGAATGCTTTACGGATGGTTACAGGAATGTATTCTTGGCATGGTAAACACCATACAGCACATATTGTGGAACTTCGGAAACGAATGGGACTTTAAACCGATTACTCAATTGAATAGCATAAAAACTAACCATTAGTCGTTATGGAAACAAACCAATAAATTAATAATGAAAAAAGCCGCCATTTTTATAGAAAAAATAACCCAGTTTAGCTTTCAGAGGACATTAGTATTCTCTGTTTTGTTTATATTGTTATCTATTCTCTCGACTCCTTGCTTTGCTCAATCATTTTTTTCTAAAGTATTTAAATCAGATGGCACGAGGCAGAAAAGTAGGTATGAGAAACATTCCGATATTTCTTTCGGAATCGGTACATCCAATTATTATGGCGATTTAGCTCCTTATAATCGCCCCATAAAATCAACGTTACAGAATATTAGTTGGAACATTGGCGTGGATTTTACCCGTCATTTCACGCCTCATTTTAGTGGTCGTGCCAGCCTAACGTGGGTGCGATTAACAGGAGATGATAACAAATTTGAAGGGGTTGCAGGACTGGAGCAATTATATATGAGGAATGCTCATTTTAGAAACGATGTGCAAGAATTAGCACTGACAGGAATTTATAATTTAATTCCCGAATCAAGGAGCTACCGTAATCGTCCCAAAATAAATCCTTATTTTTTGGCTGGAATCGCCGTTTTTCACCATAATCCCGAAGCAAAAGTCCCCACTAATTATGTAGGTTCAGAGGCTTCCCCTGGAGAATGGGTGAGTCTGCAACCGCTCAATACGGAAGGACAAGGACTGGTTGGATATGCCGACCAACCTTACAATCTGGTGAATGCCAATGTCCATTTTGGGGCAGGAATAAAATATAAATTAGATCGAAATTGGGATTTAGGATTTGAGGCTGGAGTTCGCTATACTTTCACCGATTATTTGGATGATGTGGGGGGATATCTTGCCAATAAATCAGATTTAGCTGCTTTCAGCAGTTTATCAGCAGCAATGGGACATCGTGAAAACGAAAAAACTGCTGCTTGGACGGGGCGTGATCGTGAGGCGTTTGCAAGAGCATATTACGCAACAAGGGTTAATCCAGCTTTTTCAGACCCAAATCTGTTTCCCATCGGAAGTTTTCCAGAATTGGATGGAAC
>JACMRQ010000343.1 GCA_014376355.1 Arcicella sp.
AAAATATCAAAAAGATGTTTATCCAAAACAATACGGACAGCCAATACCTTTAGCTGAAGCTAAAAAATAAGTATTTTAATTGTTTTGTATTTATTTCGGAACTGCCTATTTATCAGAAACCCAATCCAGAAATATAAAACTATTAATTATTAATTGACAATTATTAAGTATTCTTATCCAATTGCCATTTTAACTAAATCAGCCGTGTTTTTTGCTTTCACTTTTTTCATCATGTTGGCTCTGTGATTATCCACAGTACGGATGCTGAGGAAAAGTTTATCTGCCATTTCTCGACTGTTATATCCTTGAACAATCATACCTAAAATTTGCGTTTCTTTTGGTGTGATTTTTTCAAAAATAGGTCGAATATTTTCTTGATTTCCAGAATTTTTAGCTAATAATTCATTAATAATTATTTCTGAAATCTCGGGAGGAAAATATTTTCTTCCTTCTGAAACCACTTTAATAGCTCGCATCAATTCTTCTTTTCCAGTATCTTTTAACAAGTAACCATTCGCTCCATTTTCCACAGAACTCAGAATATATTCACGATTATGGTGCATAGAAAAAATTAATATTTTAACGGATGGATATTCCGTAGAAATAATTTTTGCTGCCTCAATCCCTGTCATTTTGGGCATAGTCAAATCTAAAATAACAACATTGGGCATCAAAGTTTTCACTTTTTCTATGGCATCTAATCCATTGCAGGCCTCCCCAATTACTTTTACGCCTTCTTCATCTTCCAAGAGCATTTTCATTCCTCTCCTGACCACATCATGGTCGTCTGCTAATAAAATGGTAATTGTATTCATAATTTTATTGATGATTTTTTTAAGCTGTGAGTTCTAAAGAATTCTTCTCTTATGATTCAAGTTTTTATTTTGGTATTTCAACTTTAATCGTAGTTCCTTTTCCTATTTTTGATTGAATTTTAAATGAGCCATTCAATAATTCTGCACGAGCTTGCATATTTTTCAAACCGCTGCCTCCTAACGACTTTCTTATGGATTTAATTTCAAATCCTTCACCATTATCAGCTACTAATAATTTCACAACGTCCTTATTGTCAGTTATTTGAATTATAATTAAACTCGCTTTTGAATATTTTACCGCATTATGAATTGCTTCTTGGGTAATACGATACAGACAAACTTCAATTCCTTCAGGCAAACGACGAACATTTAAGGCTTGAAAATCGAACTTTAAATCTGATATTTTTGCCACTTGTTCGGTCAAGATTCTAATGGCTGGAACAACGCCAAAATCGCTCAAAACTGAAGGGGCCAGATTAAACGAAACAGTTCGGGTTGCTTCAATCGTTTCTTGAATCAAATTTTGTAATTCATCAAACGATTTTTCCTGTTTTGCATTTATAAAGCTAAAACTTTTCACTTTTTCACTGTGTAATCGCAAACCAGTAAGCATCTGTCCAATGCCATCATGAAGGTCTTGTGCTAAGCGTTTTCGTTCACTTTCCTGTCCTTCCATCAACGATGCTGCCCGCACTTTCTCTTCCGCTAATTGAAGTTTATATTTATCTTCGGTCGCTTGTACTAAAGCCTTTTGAGTCGCCAAAAGAACTTCGTTGGTTTGTCGAAGAATACTTTCTGAATCGGTTATTTTTTTGATTACCAAACGAATATTATTAGCTATCGGACGAAAAATAAACGCTCCTTCTACTATCAAGATACTAAATAATAAAATAAACAAATAAAGTTCAATTTTCTTAGTCATTGCAACTCTTTCTCTGGATTCTAAATCGTACTGAAAGACGATTTTATCCATCATTTTTAAAAACAATCTTTCGTGGGCAAGTATTTGGTTAAGAGGTTTTTGCAAGAATTCTTGCTGATTTTTTATGGGTTTATTAATGGTTGCATTAATAAGTTTTGCATTCGCTAAAATTACCCGAAAAATAGGGTCAATTTCTCGAAACATACTATCTGTTTTCTCGCTATTTCTAACAGTATAAGCTCGTCCTTCGGTTCGTAAATTATTATTTTTTAATGCGTCATGGCTTAACTCCCAAAGATTAATAATTTCTTTGATATCCTGTGAATAAAACTTGGCATCAGCCTGAAAAATCTGGGGACGACATAACAAAACTGCTGTTTTAGAGAGTCGTTGGCTTAACATTCTTTGCCGCCCCGCAATATTCACTACATGGGAATCATCCAATAAAGAATTCAAAAAAACTTGAATCAATAACTGTCCCAACAACGACAATATTGCCACTGCCAAAAGAGCCATGATATATAATCGTGTGAGTCGGTTAAAAACTTGATTATCAAGTGGTTTTGTTGCTTGATAATCAACTATTTGTAATGTTTTCTTTGAGGGCATTTGTATTTTTATTTTTTACTCAATCCCAACAAAAACTTGCCCGTATTCAACTTTCACAGGATATGTTTTTATAACATAATCATCGCCACTCATACATTCTCCTGACTTTAAAGAAAACGTTTTTTTATGAAATGGACAAGCTACTTTTGGTTCTGCATCACTTCCCGTAGAACCAATCATTCCTCTTGATAATGCCATTTGTTGGCGGTGCGGACAAAGGTTCTGGGTTGCATACCATTCGCCCCGTCTTTCAAAATTAAAGATAGCAATTTGTTCCCCTTCAATCAAGGCACAAGCTCCACCATTGGCAGGAATATCTTCCGTACTGCACGCTAAGTGCCAAGTTATTGTTTGTTCTAAAACCATTATTGAAATATTTTAATTCATAATATTTCTATGCGACCCTGTCTGAATTTGGATTCGTCAGATTAGAGGATTTTTTGGATTTTGCACATGAGTTTTTAATCCAATTCATCCATAAATCCAAATACAGTCAGGGTTGCTCAGACAAAAAATCTCCTATTTCCATTCTCCCGCTTTCACCATTTCTCTCATCGGTTCAAATTTCACATTTGGGTCTTTGACTTTCGGAGCATTGACAAAATGTGTAAAACGTTTGCGGAGTTCTGGACTATCTACTACTTCTTTCCATTCGCATTTATAGGCCTCTACCAATATTTGCATTTCGCCATCCCATTGTTCTCCCATGTTCAAAATATCATCAATTACTACTGTTTTTAGGTAATTAATTCCACCTTCCATTTTGGATAACCACGGAGCTGTACGAGTTAAAGGTTCTGCCGTTTTGATATAAAACATCAAAAAACGGTCGATGTATCTTAAACAAGTTTCAGAATCAATATCGGTTGCTAATAATTCTGCGTGGCGAGGTTTTACGCCTCCATTTCCGCATACGTATAAATTCCAACCTTTTTCGGTGGCAATAATGCCAAAGTCTTTTGATTGTGCCTCCGCACATTCACGAGTACAACCAGAAACGGCTGATTTTAATTTGTGTGGTGAACGCAAACCCCGATAACGTTCTTCAACTTCGATGGCAAAACTTACGGCATCTTGTACCCCAAATCTGCACCAAGTTGAGCCAACACATGATTTTACGGTTCTCAAAGATTTTCCATACGCATGACCCGACTCAAATCCAGCATTTACTAATTGTTCCCAAATATCAGGCAAATCTCCTACGTGAGCTCCGAACAAATCTATTCGCTGCCCACCCGTAATTTTAGTGTAAAGATTATATTGTAGGGCTACTTGTCCAATTACAATCAATTTTTCGGGTGTAATTTCTCCACCTGGAATTCTTGGAACGACTGAATACGTACCATTTTTTTGAATATTTGCTAAAAAACGGTCATTTGAATCTTGAACGGTGGCATTACCTTTTTCCAAAATCATTTCATTCCATAAACTGGCAATAATGGAGGCTACGGGTGGTTTGCATAACTCACAACCATCTCCATGTCCAAGATTATCTAACACTTCGTTATACGTTCTAAAACCTTTAATTTTGACTAAATCAAATAATTCTTGACGGGTATAATTAAAGTGTTCACAAATAACATTTCTCACAAAAACTCCTTGAAATTTCATGGTTTCATTGATTAAATCCTTTACCATCGGCACACAACCTCCACAACCTGTTCCTGCTTTGGTGCATTTTTTTATGCCATCGAAAGTAGTAATTTTATTTTCGATGATTTCATGACAGATTGCTCCTTTTGTAACGGCTTCACAAGAACAAATCAAGGCTTCATCTGGCAATGCCATCACGCCTGAAGCTCCACCTTCTGAAGCTCCACGTGAACCCAACATCAAATCTTCGGGGTCAGAAGGGAGGATAGTTTTGTTCTTGGTATTTTGCAGAAGCATATTGTACTGCTCAGCATCACCCACTAAAATGCCTCCTAATAAATACTTACCATCATTTGAAATATTAATTCTTTTGTAAATCCCTTTGGCGGAATTTTCAAATACAATTGTCTTAGCATTAGGTTCTTGAGTAAAAGCATCGCCAAAACTTGCTACATCCACGCCAATTAATTTCAATTTAGTGGACATGTCATAAGGCAAAAATTCTCTTTCTCCTCCAACAATTTTAGTTGCCACAACCTCCGCCATTTCATAACCTGGAGCAACCAAACCATAAATCATTTGATGAGCCAAAGCACATTCGCCAATGGCAAAAATATTTGGGTCAGAAGTCAAAAGATTATTATCCACTATAATTCCACCACGAGTACCCACTTCCAAACCTGCCACTTTTGCCACTTCGTCACGGGGTTTAATTCCCGCCGAAATCACAAGCATATCTACATCCAAACGTGAGCCATCGGCAAATTGCATGAATTCGATAACACCATTACCCACAATTTCTTGGGTATTTTTATTCAGATGTATCTGTAAACCCAACTTTTCCAATTTGGCTTGCAGTACTCTCGAACCCGACTCATCAATTTGCCTTGGCATTAATCTTGAAGCAAATTCTACTACATGAACTTCTTTCAATCCTAAATCCAAAAGTGCTTTGGCAGCTTCCAGACCCAATAATCCACCCCCAATAACTGCTCCTTTTGTTGCTTTTTGGGCGTGCGATTGCATCATATCAAGATCTTCGATGGTTCTGTACACGAAAACACCATCTTTTTCAACGCCAGGAATGGGTGGCACAAAAGCTCCTGAACCCGTAGCCATCACCAAATTATCATAATGTTCAACCAATCCATGATGCGAACGAACCGTTTTTGCTTCACGGTCGATATCCACGATTGGGTCAGAAAGAATTAGGCGAATACCATTTTCTGCGTACCAAGTAATAGGTGCCATCGTCAAATCTTCAGCAGTTTTTCCTGCAAAGTATTCTGAAAGATGCACACGGTCATAGGCAGGACGAATCTCCTCGCCGAAGACAATGATTTCAAATTGTTTTGAAACATCTTTATTTACAAGTTTTTCGCAAAACTTATAACCTACCATTCCGTTCCCTACGACTATTATTTTCTTTTTCATGTTCTTAAAAGTTTTAAACACAAAGCATTTTTTATTTTGACTTCTTGAATTTTAAAATACGGTTATAATTATATCATTTTACCTTGATTGTATTTGCTCTTTCCCTATAATATTCCAGTACAAACTAAGCATTTATCACTATTCTAAGATAAAATTTTATTATTCAATAGTTGCATTAAAACAATAACCTATTTTCAATATTTTCTCCAAATAATGATTATTTGGAGTTCAAATTTAAACCTAAAAAATGATATTTTACAAATATTTTAAAAATAATAGCTAATTTTTATACTTATATTTTTGTTTTTAACATTTTTGTATCACATTTGCATAGAAATAAACACTAAGTATTTCTATTTAGTAAAAATAGAGTAAAAGAACCTACAATATGAATATTCCAAGATTAACTTTAATTGGTGCTGGACCAGGAGACATTGAACTAATAACCATAAAAGGAATTAGAGCCATCAAATCTGCGGACGTTATTTTGTATGATGCCCTCGCTAATGTGGAACTTTTAGAATATGCTCGTCCCGATGCTTTAAGAATTTATGTCGGAAAACGTTTAGGTAAATATGTTTATACGCAAAATGAGATAAATGAAAAAATTGTCTATTTAGCAAAGGAATATGGACACGTGGTAAGACTAAAAGGTGGTGACCCATTCGTATTTGGAAGAGGCTTTGAAGAAATAGAATATGCAAAGTCTTTTAATGTAGCGTGTGAAATAGTCTCGGGCGTAACATCTGCCATTGCTGCACCAGCCTGCGTAGGCATACCTGTAACGAGTAGAGGGTTTGCCGAAAGTTTTTGGGTAATTACAGGAACAACCAAAAATGGCGAACTTTCAAGAGACATTGAATTAGCAGCTCAATCAACCGCTACAATTATTATTTTGATGGGGATGAGCAAATTATCCGAAATCTGCGAAGTTTTTATAAAACATGGAAAATCAGAAATGCCCATGGCAATTATTCAAAATGGTACTCGAAAAAATGTAAAATCAGTAGTAGGTACAGTTTCAACAATTATTAAAAAGTCAGTTTTAAAAAATATAGCCAATCCAGCGGTCATTGTAATTGGCGAAGTAGTTAGTCTGAGTGAACAATTCAATGAACAGTTCAGTGAACAATTAATAAAGAATAATTAATAATTATCAGTTACAACGCTTGCCCCGATTACAAATCGGGGTTAGCGATAGCGGGATTAGCGGGAATATTAGATGCTCAAAAGCTATTAATTATCAACTAAAAAGCTTTCCCTTCAACGGAAGTTGAAAAATGTCTCTCGTGGGGGCGAGAAGATATATTAAAGCTAAATAATTGGTAATCAATTATTTATAAAATCAAAGTAACCATGAATACTTTAAACAAACCCTTAGATTCTCTTAAAATTTTCTCTTGGAAAGGCATTCAAATGCAAACTTTTCATATTACTTGGATAACTTTTTTCTTCTGTTTCTTCGGATGGTTTGGTATTGCCCCTTTGATGAAGATTGTAAAAGATGATTTAGGTTTAACGAAAGCACAAATCGGAAATATCATCATTGCTTCGGTTTCAGCAACGATTTTTGCCCGTTTAATTATTGGTCGTCTTTGCGATACACTCGGACCAAGATTAACTTATACATGGCTTTTAGTTTTAGGTTCTATTCCAGTAATGACCATTGGGTTAGCCCACAGTTATGAAAGTTTTTTATTGTTCAGATTAGCTATTGGAGTAATTGGAGCATCTTTTGTTATCACACAATATCATACTTCGGCAATGTTTGCTCCTAAAATCAAGGGAACTGCCAATGCTGTTGCGGGTGGTTGGGGAAATCTTGGCGGAGGAATTACAAATATGCTCATGCCCTTAGTTTTGGCGGCCTTTGTTGGTTTGGGTTATTCAAAACCAGACGCTTGGCGTTATGCCATGATTATTCCAGGAGCGATGTTATTGGTGATGGCTTTCGTTTATTACAAATTCACAAAAGATACGCCTGCAGGGAATTATTCAGAAATTGAAAGAGATACAAATGCTACTGCAAAAGGCTCATTCATGTCAGCAGCGTCAGATTATCGAACTTGGATTTTATTTTTAGCTTACGGAGCTTGTTTTGGAATTGAAATCACTTTTGATAACATCGCCGCTTTATATTACTCAGAAAATTTCTCTTGCGACTTAAAAACGGCGGGTCTATTAGCGGGTCTTTTTGGATTTATGAATTTATTTGCTCGTGCTGTTGGGGGAATCGTTGCGGATAAAGTTGGTAATTCTTATGGTATGAGAGGTAAAGGATGGCTATTAGCAGGTTTTTTAATCATGGAAGGAGTTGGAATTGCTCTTTTTGCACAAACGAGTTCATTGACAATGGCAGTGGTGGCGATGTTAGGCTTTGCCATGTTTTTGAAAATGGCAAACGGTGCAACGTATGCTATCGTACCATTTATTGACACAAAAAATGTAGGATCAGTGGCTGGAATTGTGGGTGCTGGTGGAAACTTGGGAGGTGTTTTAGCGGGTTTTCTTTTCAAATCAGAAACGATTTCTTACGCAGAAGCATTCCTTTATATTGGTTTCGCTGTGGCAACGGTTGGAGCATTAACGGCTTTAATTAAATTTGATAAGAAAACTTTGGCTGAACCAAAAACGGCTTTAGAAGGTAGCTATTTGTAGGGGCGTATAGCATACGCCCGCATTGTCAGAAGGGCGTATGCTATACGCCCCTACAATATGTCACATTATTTATGCCCAATATTTAATACATAAAAAAACCCAAACGAGATGGGGGTCTCATTCGGGCAAATTGCGTAAACTCTGTTATAAATTTCACAATCAATCACAAAAGTATGAAAAAATTTGACATTATTAGATTTGCAGTCTGTTTGTTTGTGAGTATTTGTACTCAATATATCTCAAAAGCACAATTTACGCTTACGGGGCAATTAAGAACTCGGACAGAAATCAGGAATGGACTCGGCAATTTAGTCCCAACTAATTCAAAATCAGCAGCATTTACGTCGCAAAGAACAAGATTAAATTTTGGGTACAAATGGGATAGAGTTCTCTTTGTTGCTTCTATTCAAGATGTTAGAGTGTGGGGACAAGATGCTTCGTCTATCTCCAACGCAGATGGTGCAAAATTGATGCTTCACGAAGGTTGGGCAGAAGTAACCTTAGCCAATAAAGCTG
>JACMRQ010000039.1 GCA_014376355.1 Arcicella sp.
TGCATCGCAAAAATTTTATAAAATTATTGTAAAAGACAATGGAATAGGGTTTGATGCAGCCTATGAAGAAACAGTATTTAAAATATTTCAACGCTTACACAGTCAAACAGAATTTATGGGTACTGGTATTGGGTTATCAATCTGCAAAAAAATAGCTGAGTTTCATGGTGGTTACATTGAAGCTCAAGGGATGGAGGGAGAAGGGGCAACCTTTTCTGTTTACTTACCTATAGAATATTAAATGAAAAAGCATAAAAACATTAGCTAACAATTAAGCATTCGTGGGGTACGTAGTGCCAAATGTTAACCCTATGTTGGAGTGCATCAAAAAGTGCAGGGCAATCGAAACCATATCTTAGATATAAGTATTTAAAAGCTTTTAGCTAAACTGATAAACATCTTGGAAGTTTATACTAGAGCAATTTGTCCCATACTTTTTGATGCGTTCGCAATGAGGGAGTTACAATCTTTTTAAAAAATTATCTTAAACAGTTTCTAAGAATTTCACGCCTTTGAAAACTTAAAAAATGGTTTTTTGAATAAATGTGGCGCAAGCCCAAATCCTGTCAAAATCAATCCAAAAATCAATAAAGTGCTGGTATGAGCAAAAAACTCACCCGATGCCAAAATACCCATCACTAAAATGGTTGATAGTGGTAATGAAAATGCTAAAATCAACACTGCTAAATTCATATCAAACGTGCGTCTTTCTTTGCTCAATTCATTATTATCTTCTTTCAAATTGATACCTGAGATATGAGCAAAAGGCCAAAAACTGCATGAACTTAATGGCACAACCACCGCCAATAAAACCATTTTAGGTTCTGAGATATTGAAAATTGTAATGATTAACACACTAAAAAGCAAGGTTATACCAGCTCTAAACAATAAAATTGAACTAACTAACTTAATTTTCCCTTCTTTAAATTGAACCGCCATACCAATATATATCAATACTAAAGGAGTCATTAAACTACTTGCCCGAGTAAACAATTCTGAAACAACCGTCGGTAGAGAGGTCATATTCAGACCGAACGAAAGAAAGATAATTGCCAAAAGCATAATGATATTGATGGGTTCTTTTACCAGACTCAATAGCAAACTTTTTATTTTTCCTTTTTCATCGGATAATTCAATATGATTATTCTTTAAATACATTCCCATTGCCACGAAATACAGAAAATTTAAGGCAAAAAACTTATTTCCAATGTCTCCCATCGCTGCCAACGCCAGTGAATCGTCTCCTAAAAATTCGTTAATGAAAGGAAAACTTGATAAGCCTGGCGCCAATGAAGGCAAAAGCATCGTTAGCGTCCTACCGGCCGAACTATTTTTCTCAATCCCGAAAACAGGTAAAATTACAGGCGTCAAAAAGAAAATAAAAAAATTAAATGCCAAGATTAAAGTTGGATAAATAAGGAGAGAAAAACTCATTTTAATACCCATCAAAGCAATGAAAACGGTTGCTGGAAGAGCAATGGATAAAATAATTTCTTTGATACCAGTTATTTCAGTTTTGTTTTTAATTTTAGATCTTAGCGTTAATCCTAAACCAATTAAAAGCAAAAGAATAAGCGTCTTTTGTAATGCCTCTATCATGATTGTTGAAGAATTTATGATGATGAAATGTAAGTATTAATGTACAAAGTACTTATGGCATGAAACTGGGCGTTCCCCGGTGTCATGCCATTAATGAATTTGAATAAAGAATTAATCTATGAAACCTCGCCTAATGCTTTAATAAACATCTTCATTTCGTCCATCGTACCCATACTTACACGACACCAAGGTTTGTTTTGAATGTCAAATGCTCTTACCATAATGCCCTTCGAGTTCATTTTGGCAAGGAAATCTTTGCCATTCATCGCAATTGGGAAGATAATAAAATTGGTGAAAGATGGAATATATTTATAATTCATTTTAGTTAAATTCTCATAGACATACTGCTTACATTCAGTATTCAATTTTTTAGTATTTGCTTGAAATTCTTTGTCTTCAAAACTTGCAATAGCTCCCAAAATAGAGGTATGAGAAATCCCCATTCCACCACGAGTTATTTTTTGAATTTGGTCTAAGAATTTCGGAGTTGCCACTGCATATCCTACTCGTAAGCCTGCCATACCCATGATTTTAGAGAAAGTACGAGCAATGATAACATTTTTGTTTTGTGATAATAATGAAACCATACTTTCGGTGCCATTTCCTTCTGCCAATTCAAGGTATGCTTCATCGATGAAAACAGGCACTTTTTCAGAAACACGTGAACAAAAGGCTAACAAATCTTTTCCTGCGGTGATGCTACCTACTGGATTATTCGGATTACAGATGTATACCATTTTTGTATCTTTATCAATGGCTTTTTCCATGGCATCTAAGTCATGCGACCAATCTGGCTTGCAAGGAATTGCTTTCCAAGTGGCACCAGTTGCCTCAGCTACCCGAATTAAGGACATATAAGTAGGGTCAGCAGAAACCACATTACCACCTTTCATAAATAATACCAAAGCAACTTTTTCTAATAAATCAGATGAACCTGGTCCCATCATAATGTGGTCGGGAGTTACACCTTCTTTTTTCGCAATTTTATCAACTAAAGTCGTCAATTCTTTCCATGAGTAACGATTTCCTCCTGAAACTGAATCGGCAACCGCTTTCTTTGTACTCTCTGGTGGTCCATAAGGATTTTCGTTTGCATTCAATCTTGCCATCATTGCTGATACATTTGGACGTTCATCTAAGAAATGTTCTCTTAGCAATGGACTATAGTAAAGGCGATTGTTTGAATCGAGCGAAAACGAAGAACCTGAGAAAGCTCCCACCGAAATATGTGGTGCTAATGCCAAGCCGCTGATAGTCATTAAACTCGACTTTAAAAGGCTACGTCTGTTGATAAAGTTTTTCATGGAAATTTTAAGTTTTACGTTGATTAATTTAAAATTAATACTTTCTAAATAACTAAAAATAAATGGTTTGCACAGGCTTTTAAAATAGAAAATTAATAAGCATCAATTAAAAAAATATTGTACTTATTCAAGAATGTATACTTAAAAGTAAATAGTTTTTTTAAAAAATAAAAAAATATAGGAATAAAATTTACAAAAACGATTATAATATTACTTTAGTTAAAAATTATGGCAATATAATACAATTAAAAACAATTTTTTATTAAATATATTAACTATTATATGAAAACTCTTAGATTTTTAATATGTTTAAAATTACCATAGATTACTTATAATATTTGTAAATAATAATAAAACAAGTATAAATATTGACATATATTTCTTATATTATTGAAAATATAACTTTTTAAGAATTTTAAATAAAAATTATTTTCTTGAAAAAATTGCAATATTCTAATATTTAAGTATTTCTACTGACTTAGCCATGAGTATTTTAAATTAAGATAAAATGGAAGAAATTTTCAAATTCCCGCTCATTTTATAATCTTTTAATTTAGCTAAATAATTAATTAAAATCCAAAAGTGATTTTTCCGTAAAAGAAAGCTCCGTTAAATCCGAATTGCTGTCCACCCGTTGTTCCCCACATAGATACGCCCGTTTGATTGTTGGCAATACTAAGTTCATCAGGATATACATCAAAAATATTATTTGAACCCATCGTTACTCCGATATTCTTACCTAATTGATAATTCAAAGTAACATCGGTAGTAACTTTTGCACTGAATGTTTGATCTCTCCCTCCAGCAGCATTGTTTAAGTTAGTTTGGGTATTAAAAAATGTATAGTCACCAAATCGAGTTACAACAATAGTTGGCGTAAACTTCTTCAATGAGTATGAGGCTAAGAACACAAATTTATTTTGAGGCGTACCACTTTCGTAACGACCTCTTTGCTGACGGTCAAAGAATATTCTATCTTTTAAATAGGTTCTTACATCATCACTCCCAGTAGCAGTTAAACCAGTTGGTACGTGAACATCCATTACCTCGGTATGCGTAAAATTTCCAGAAAGCGAAAGATTCAACAATCCAGCACCAACTCGATTTTTGTAAGCCAATACAATATCAACGCCACGTGTTCTTGTATCAATGGCATTTACAAAAAACTGGGCAGCATTTACGTCAGGATAATTGACTAATAAACCTTTTACTAAAGTTGCAGCACCCTTTATTATTGGGTCACTACTTCCAATTGAGCCAAAATCAAATGTTCCCGTTAAAGTGACTCGGTCATTAATACTAATCTGATAAGCATCAATGGTAGCGGTAAAATGTTTACCGATGCGGCTCGTAATTCCGATACTGGCATTATTAGAAGTTTCAGCTTTTAATGAAGGAATACCAAACGATTTAGTCGCTGCATTATCATTATTAGCCACTAAAGAGAGAATTAAACTTCCATCCGACTGTGGAATTGAAGTTGTGGCAGAATAATATCTTTGTTGCAAAGAAGGGGCTCTAAATCCTGTACTTACTGCACCTCTGAGTGAAAAGCTCTGTAAGAATCCATCTGGATTATCAATTAAAGTCAATCTTGAAGAGGTTTTCCAAGTAAGTTGGTCGCCAAAATCACTGTATTTTTCATATCTTAATGCACCAGTCAGCAAAAATTTGCTTGAAAATTCAGCTTCCACATCAGCGTAAACACCAAGATTATGACGGTATTGATTTTGAGCGTCATTGGGTTGATAGCCAGGAAAAACCTGAGCACCCGCTGGCCTAACGCCTTTTGTTTTACCACCTACGGTTGTTACGTAAGTTGTATCTCCGTAATTCTTGTATGATTTTTCTTCTCCTGCAATAATTTGATAATTTTCAATACGGTATTCGGCGCCAAAAGCGACATTTAAGGACTTTAAAAAAGCACTTTCAACTTGTCGAGAAAGTCCTAAATTGGTTGTGTTTTGAGAGAAAATCAAACTCCCACTATTAAATTTTGTGGGACTTGAAGCACCAATTGAAGCATTAATCGTGTTTTGAATGGTATAATCAATTTGATTGCGTCCTGAAGTATTACTAAAATCAAGATTCCAACCGTTCATTTTACTTCTAATACCCGCTGTAAATGAACCATCAATTAAACGAGCAACATTTTCTCCTAAAAAACCTGTTGGATAAACGGTTGGAAAATATCTACTTGATATGTTATTAATGATAGTAGTCCCGTTTGGAAAACGAAATGAATTATTAGGGTTGACACTATATTTTGAAGATACACCTCCAAAAGCGTACAGTTCAACATCTTGGGCAACTGGCAAAACAGCATTAACAAATAAACTTGCGTTATCTTGATTTCCATTTCCACTTCTACTCGAGCTATATCTATCAACACTTTTCTCTTCCGCATCAACATTTTCACTTCCTGTTCCAGCTGCATAAGGAAACCAGTATAGCTTTGCACCCGTCAATCTATTATTGTATTCAAACATACCCGCACGGTCGGTGGCTGAACGATTATTTATTTGGCCTGAGATGTTAATAGACCCTTTTTCGCCCAAACGAAATCCGTAATTTAAATCAGTTAATGAGGTAAAACCGTCCGTTTTATTTCGGTAACTTGTATTGTAGATACCAGCCATAGTTGAAATCTGACCTTTATCAACACTTGATTTCAATACAATATTTACAACACCAGCAATGGCATCTGAACCATACTGTGCAGCGGCACCATCTCGCAAAACTTCAATTCTTTCAATTGCTGAAACAGGAATAGCATCCAAATCAGTGGAAGCAGAGCCTTGAGAAGGCGTACCCAAAACATTCACTAATGCACTGCTATGACGACGTTTCCCATTAACTAATAACAAGGTTTGATCTGGTGCAACGCCACGTAATGCTACTGGATTTATATGAGCAGAACCATCCCCACCACTTTGACGATTGGAATTAATCGAAGGAGCAATAAAACTTAAAATTTGTGATAAATCAGTTCTTCCAGTAGCTTTAATTTCTTTGCTCGTAATAACATCTACAGGTACAGGAGATTCGATATTTGTCCGTGCATTGGCTGAACGGCTACCAATTACGACGATTTCATTCAAAAACTGCTCATTATCATCTAACTTAATATCAAATTTTGATTTTGAACCAACCTTAAATTCTTGTGTCTTAAAACCAACGAATGAAATAATTAGCACATCTTCAGGTTTTGCGGAAAGACTAAATTCTCCCGTACTTCCCGCAATTGTACCTCTATTTGTGCCCTTTATTTGTATAGAAACACCTATCATTGGAACACTATCTTTAGCATCCATAATTTTTCCAGAAATCATACTTTGCTGAGCATTTATAATACCGTTAAACATCAGCAAGATTGCAAAAATGAGTATAAGTTTTTTCATGCGGATTCTTATTTAAAGGGTTAATTAGATAATAAAAATATTTTGAACTTTATGAGTATTTTTACTAAAAACTAAACAATAAATTAAGTATTTTCTTTAACTTCAATAAATTAATAAAATATAATTTTTTCACTATTCATGCTGCAATATATACATCTATAAAAATCAAATCAAAATAACTTTATAGTATATTTCATTTTTTTTTAATAAAAATGAAAAAATGAAAATTTAGATTTGTAAAGTGCAATTTTTTCAATGAAATAAAATTTCAATAAGTTAAAAAAATAAAAAATAGGTTTAATTTTTCAAGTAAAATGATATAATTATTGATAATTATTAAAAATCATGTTAAGTATTTATATCTAAAATTATAATTTATTGAAAAAAATATAATATAAGGTTTTTATATAAATACGAATTAATTATATTACTGAATCAAGAAAGTAAGATTTTTTAAGAAAAATACATCTTATCCATTCAAAGTAGAACATTTTTGAGGAAGGAAAATATAGAAGAAAGATAAAAAAAGTAAGGAAATCAGTCTATATAGGTCGCAACTTTTACTACTGCACATATAAGAGTTTTCCTTGATCAGCTTTTTAAAAATATCGTTTAGTTAAGATGTGATGTTACGCACACTGATTTAGTAGACTAATATTTTGTTTTAGAAGATGTCGGGGAATTTAATTTGGTTTATTTCAGAATTCGTTGCAACATTATTGTAGAATTAGACAATAATATAGTCATGCAACCGAAGATTCTACTGTTCTTTCGTAATGTTTGGTTACTCTTCTAAAAAAGCGGAACGCCGCCCGATTAGTCCAAGCAAAACTTCTTTCAACAACCCATCTTTTTGATTCTACGACAAATTTTTTACCTTTTTTAGGCTGTTCTACGCTCTTATCCGCCTCTGTAAATCGAGCGGATTTCTCGAATACATAACCTGCTTTGCTAACAGCATTGGCAAAAATTTTGTTATAAGAAGTATCCCCTAAAAACTTCTCTAACCTTTCTGTTATTCCATTCAATTTGTCTAATAAAGGTAAAGCTCCTTTCCCATCAGCTATATTGGCAGCATCAACAACTGCAACCCATAATCGACCACCTGTATCTACTAAATATTCTCTTTTTCTACCATTTACACATTTATTATCATCTATTCCTCTATCCTTTTCAATCATTGGATTTAACTTAACACTTTGATAATCAACACATACCAGAGATGGAGTCGATTCTCTGTGTTCTTTTTGCCTATCTATTTCATTGAGCCGAATATTTATCCGTTCAAATGTCTCATCTGTTTTCCAACATTCAAAATAGTAGTTTACCGCTGTCCATTTTGGGTATTCTTGGGGAAGGTTTCGCCATTGATAACCTGTGCGTACTATGTATAAAAGAGCATTTACAAGCTCCCTATATGATTGATATACATTTAATAAATTCACCCGTCAAATCAACGATTCATTCGACTGATACGGGAGGTTATACCGAAGCCGTTTTCGGGGTACTGAATTTATTGGGGATCTGGTATGCTCCGAGGTTAAAAAATCTGTTGTCTTAGCAACTGTATAGTGTTGCCAAACGGAGAGAATATAAGGGATGGAACTATGCCCTTTTACCCGAACAAAACATCAATGAAAAACTTATTGAGGACAATTGGGGACGCCCAGTCGGGAAGACCTTTTGCGGTTAATGGTAACGCTGAAATCGGGTAAAACAACAGCTCACCGCTTTTTCTACTCTTATTTCGTTTTGCCAGTGGTCTCTAAAATCGTAGGTGTAGGTAAATTTGTCTCCAACTTTGAATCCAAAATCTCCGATGAATATTTTATAAGAATCATCGTGAAAATCCAGTCCACTGCTTCTTGAAATACCATATTCCATCCCCCAAACTTTGAAGCTATGCAGATGATCATTATCCCAGCCTATGATAATTTGAATAAGGTGATGAAGTTGAGCGATATGAGTATCTCCTTTGACTTTGAAGCGTTTGTAAATCATCAAAGAAATACTCGAAAGATAAATTTTGAAATGATAAATTGCAGTTTGAGGGTCTGTAATTTCTTCACAAGATTTCTTCTCTGGTTTGACTTTCATTCTTGAAGGAATTTTAACTCTTCAAGTTAGCGAAAATATCAGTTGCCCCACACTTTTTGATGCAACCTAAGTTGGCAATTTCATACTTCAGATAAGGACTCTCAATAGTCAAAGCCAAGGTCTGGTCTTTGAGGATGTTCATTAGTGTATTAAACAACATTTTTAAAAATGCCGTCCAAGGAAAACTCCTGTATGTCCAGTAGTAAAGGAAGCTTGCCCCAAATTTAAGTGATTCCCCGATATTGATAAAATAAGGGCTTAGAAATATAAAAATGTGGCGTAAAAAATAACTCTGTAAGTTACTAATAGTCAGTAACTTACAGAGTTCCATCTTGCTTTTGACCCATTACTATTCGTCTCTACCACAAAACTGTCAAAAAACTAATTGAACATTATTTCATCACCGACATCTTATACTTTTTGATGTTTTTCCCCTCTTGCACAAGGATGATGTAAGTTCCAATTTTTAAATTTTCATTGGGTTTTATTGACATAACATATTGACTCATTGGGTTTTGCAAAGTTTGAACCTCTCTACCCGCCAAATCATACATACTAATTTTTGCTTCGTCAGAATTATCCGTCATGACGTATATTTGATTTCCATCACTCGGATTTGGGTATATTTTTTTTGAATCTTCCTTAGTTTCGCTTTGCAAATTGTCTACTCGCAAGCTCACTGGAGTGCTTTGTTTTGTTCGAGCCGAATCTTTCACAACCAACGAATAATCTTCTCCCTCGCCGTAGTGTTCATACAGCTCGCAAGCATTATTCACAATACCATAAGAAGCTCTCCTAATTCTAATTCTGACTGTATATTTACCTCCCACAATTTTTGGAATCAACAAAGAATCAGACAACTTTCCCGCAAGAATAGTTCCACGATAAATCATTTCGCTTTCGCCAGGTTTTGTGCCTGTAAATTCCCCATTTTTATCAACGTCCATCCAAATCGCAACTGATTGTGGGAAGTAAACCTCTTGCTTCGACCACTTATTTCCAATTGAAAATAAATACTTTTTTCCCTTAACAACATCGGCAGAAAGTTTACTAAAATTGGAGTAACTACCTGAATCACAAGAAGACTCATTTTTGATACCCGTACTATCTACGCCTTGCAGCGTAAAATTACTAATTCCGTCTCCCTGCAAACATGAATTAACGTATTTAGGCAGACAAACTAATCCAGAGATAGGTTTCTGTATTTCTCCTACCGTTACAGAATCCACTTTACTGAGGGAATTAATGGTTGTATTTGAAGGTTTAATTCGGTAATAATATTTCATGTTGTTTGCTACTTTTCTATCTACAAAAACCGTTGAATCAGGGGCAGTTCCACCCACCGCTACAAAAGGCCCTTTGAAATTGGTAGCTCTTTCAACAAAAAAGCCCATTTCGTTACTAGAATTATCTTTCCAAGTAATTGTTACATTATTCAACGAATCCGCTTTCGGCTTTGCAATAATTGGATTGATAACAATAGTTGGTTTCCATGTGCTGTCAGGTCTAAAATTATACTCAGCATCCTTTGACATTCGTGCTGAAAGAGCAGATCCACCCATTACATTAAATTGTCCAGCCGTAAGTACTACACTTGTACAGAAGTAATAATCCATGATATTATTGGTCATTGGATTGTATAAATCTCCGTTAGCATCTTTAATTGTAGTATCGGCATAAGCACAATTCACCACTTTTGGCTTAAAATCATAGGGGTCAGAAGGTGTATCACAAATCATGTCCCCACCCGTGTCGCAATTAGCGGGTTTACGCCCTTTGGTTTCAGTTTTCAAGCGGGTAACGAGTTCTCGTTCAGACATATCCTCCGAACTTGTACGGTCAAAAGTATGGGGTAAGCTAAAATAATGACCAAATTCATGCGCAAGCGTATTGTCTTTATCATTGAAAACACTGTTCGCCATTACAATTAAATTTGAGCCGTTATCAGTTCTCGGGAAATAGGCATAACCTCCTAATTCTTTTTTCCCAGCTACTAATCGCCCCGCCGAAAACAGATTTATGGCATTTTTGACTGAAAACTTCGCAGTTGCCCTTTCTTGAGTTGTTTTGCCGCTGGCATCTTTAGCTTCCGATAAAAAAGTCGCAAGAGTAGAATCATCAGCATAATTGGGTTTTTCACCCGCCAAATAGAATTGAATTCCTTTCCCAGCTTTGAGAAACGTTTTATTTGCTTTTGACATTCCATCGTTCATTTCTTGTAAAGAAAGTCCACCCGTTTGGTCGTTATTTCTAAAAATATTGATTCTTACGGGTATGTAAGTAATCCCTGTATCAGATGCAGCACGAGAAGATTTTCCACTTTTTTCGTACCTGCTTCGTTGAATGAGTATTTCCCTACGTTGTTCATTGGTTAGTGCAGGCGTTCCGCAAGCTACTTTTTGGGCGTTTATTGATTGAAATACACTCAAAAAGAAAAGGATGACTAGAGATAAATTTGTGTACTTGTTTTTCATTTTTTTGTTATTTTGACAGCGTAATTGTGTGGGAAAATTAATGGATGAACAGGGCTAACCAAAAATCAGATAACAGTTACCAGTTGTTGGGATGCTATTTTGATAAGTTAAATTAAGAGCAAGAATACTTGAAGATTTATTCTAAAGTGATTGTTTGTAAGTATTACTGACTAAACGTTTAGAAAGTGATTATTTTATAGATCCAAAGGTATTTAATGATTTTGACAATAGAATAGGAAGTTTTATAATATTTTCTTAAAGTTGTTGTGAAGTTCATTTTTTTGTATGCGAAGCACATGTAAGATATTCCATATTGGGGTTTTTATTATAGATGTACAGCAATTTCTTTTTTGGCAAAATGTAGCTCTTTATTTAGATTTGATCCATGAAATCGAGTTATAAAATTTTACAGGAAAGTCTTAATGTAGATACCTTGATTGTAAATCTACGAAGTCGCTTTGATAGCTTTACAGACAAACGTGCTAAAAATTCAAGTATCTCCTTAACAGATATTTTGATGAATGCTCGTGCGATATTTTCGCTAAAATACTTCTCTTTACTACAATTTGAGATACAGAATTCCCTTGAAAAGGAAAACTTGATGAATCTATTTTGCCTTACAAAAACCTGCAATGCGTTATAAGGATAAAAAATTACTAATTACCGAAGATGCTCTCTACTCAAATGCCCCCAATATTGAACAAATCGTAAAAAATGGGTGGTCACATGTATTGGGAATAAAACCTGATGGTAATAAAAGCCTTTTTAAAGTTTTTAATAAAAAGATGCCTCATCTTGGAGTAAAACACTTTTCCTATCTTGAAGGTAACAGCAAATATGAATACTCTTACCATAATAATGTTGCCTTAAATTTGGCTCATGCCGAAGTAAGAGTCAACGTGTTAGTTTGTCAACTAACCGATAAAAAGGGGAAAAACACAATTTTCTTGGGTAACTGATATTGAGCTAAATCATAAAAACCTTAGAGAAATCATGCTCATAGGACGTAGTCTTCGGAAAATTGAAAATGAGACTGGGCGACACTCCGCTTTTAATACTTTAAAAAATCAAGGCTATTATTTTGAGCATAATCGGGTGGCGTTCCGCTACGTCAAGATTCTAAGATATGTTTGATGGTTGCTCTGGTGGTAGAGACTCATGCGGGGTCGCCTGTGCGGAACGATTCAAGGCTCTACGGGTACTATTCACAAGATTCATACGGAACGCCGACCGATAGTAATTCGGGCGACCCACGCTAGGTTCAAGACCCATGCAAGAGTAATGAATGTAAATAGCTTTCTGCGGCGGGGTCGCCCGTGCGATTTACAATTTTACAAAATTTAATACTTAAAATTATGAAAAATTACGCATTTTTTATTGGGATTGACGGGGATGCCCAATCTCTCAAAGGAGACATTAGATTTTGCTTTTATTGTTCAGAACGTTGTCTTATTTCATCCGCTTCGGCGGTCCGATACAAGTTACCAACGATAAACTAGGTACTGAGTTGTTTATCAAACAAATTAGGAAACATGATAAATCGTTTTCTTTCGAAAATAGTTTATTTTGTGTGGAACATACCGCACGGGCGGCCCCGTGGAATTTATCGCTGCGGCGAACCATAACAATCCACTTCTAAGCTATTTACATCAAAAACAGGCGAATGTTTGGCTCGAACAAGCAACCCAAATCAAGGCAAGTTAGTCCATCGTATTTTTACGTGTGTTTCTCGAAGAGAAAAATATAACGAAAATTATACTCAATCATTTGCATGAATTATAGAAATCGATACGTCCATTCAATCTGATAAATATGAAGTTGTGTCTGGTAAAACTGCATCTACGTTCAAATCATCCGGTAAATTACCATACAATTCTTTGAGATACCCAAGTAGCCATTGCTCACTTAAATTACACACACGACAGATTCCTGATAACGAAATCTTTTCTAATAATAATTTGTCTATAAAAACTTTCTCTGATGGCTTAATAAACCAGTCCCTGACCTCCTTCGACAAATTACCGACTGCAACTATGGCAATAATAGTTCTGCTTACCATAATGAGTGTGACCGTTCTTTTTGGTATTGTCGGTTTGACAATGACTACATTTCATAAATGCGATGTTTAAAATATCAAAGATACGAAAGCATTACATTTTTAGGACTACCGAATTTCGCTCAGGCTGCGTTCCACAATTTACCGAATAACAATGAGTTACGTTTTGATATGGATAAACTAAAGACTTAAATCGCATCTAAACAAAATCCAACTATTTTGAAACCTAACGCTTCAGAAACTCTCCAATGGTTTCATTCAAAAATTTATTATCCTCTGGGTTACTTGCTGCACCTGCAGTATGTCCCCATAAGGACGGAATCGGTTTAAAAGTGACATCATTAATAAATTTTGCTTCGTAAGTCGCATCGCCAATGGGAAAATACAAGTCCGTTGCAGAAGGCATGTATAAGAAAGGCACTTTGATGGAACGCAATGCCGCTTCAACATCACCGTCAAAGCCCTTGGTATCACCAATATTATGATATTCCCAGCTACGCATCTGTAAAATTAAATTATTAGCATCGGCACCTGAAATAAAATTGGTTCGATAATTATGCAGCACTTGTTCAAAAGTAGTTCCAGGTTTAGCACGTACCCGCCATAGTTCTTTACGCCACCACTCCTGTGAGTATAGCCAAGCCGTCCATACAACGCTAAATGCCTCGATTCCTTTAACTGGCGGAGTCTTATAATCTCCATTATTGAAAGTCCCGTCAGCGGTAAGTGCCGCAATCTGCCCCTCTAGCCGAACCACGCCGTGTCCATAAGTTTTTGCAGTACCAGCAGTGGCTACAATTCGGTCAGCAAAATTTGGGTAGCTAACCGCCCATTGAAAGGCCTGTTGTGCACCCATCGAAAAACCAATGATTGCCTGCAGGTGGGAAATCTTTAAATCTTCCATCAGTAAATGGTGTACCGCTTCTACATTATCACGTATCTTCATGAGCGGAAAACGTGGACCATGAAAAGGTTCAGGGGTATTACTTGGCGAAGAAGAATGTCCATTACCGAAAAGCTCCGTCGTTACCAAGAATAACTTGCTCGTGTCGAGTGTTTTGCCTGGGCCAATCAGCCATTCGTAGCCATGTCGGTCAGCCATATAGTGGGATGGTAATAATACTGCATTGCTATGTGAAGCATTCAGATGTCCGTAAGTACCATAAATAATATGAGCTTCGGGTAAAACAATACCATCCTCAGTGGTAAAGTTTTTAATCACAAAATCGTGCCTCGGTACTTTGTCAACAGGTGACATATTCTGTGCAAATACCCGTTGCGATAACAATAAACAAAGTAAAATATTTTTCATTCAGAACTGTTTTAAAGATAATTAGAATTCGCTATTGTTGGTAAAACACTTACTTACTGCATCATGATGAGAAGTACATGTTTTAGTTTATACTTTTTGTTTTCACTATTTATTTTAAAATAACTTGCCTTTTGATAAATAAATTTCTATTCATTAGAACTTTTATGCTAAAAATAAGAATGGGCGTAAGCTCCTGATTCTTGAACAGAATTTTCGGTTTTAAGTTTGAATATTTTATACTTTTAAGATTTTAGCTTGTATGTCAATACCTTTCTTTGGGGAGTCACTTAAATTTGCGGCAAACTTCCTTTACTACTGGACATACAGAAAAAAAAAGGTTCAAAAACTGAATAGACTTCCGTAACTTATTTGCTACCAAACAAAAACCAAGTCAAAGTGAAGTCCAATCCAGTTGTATGTCAATTTAGTGAGTATTTTTTAGATTTAGAGCGGGATGCCTAATCATTCTTTTATAAAAAGTGGAGCGCCGCCCGATCTCTTACTTGTTTGTAACGCTATAATTATATCTCGCTCAACTAACTTAAGTGTGATGAAAGATTATTTGCCCCAACTTTTAGAGAATAAGAAAACGGTATCGTGTTCTATTGTCTATCACGGGATTGCTATTCCCATTTATTGGCGACCGACGCTCGGCATCAGTTAAATAAAAAAGGGGGACATTCCTCAGAGAAAGGGAGGGGTCAATATAGAAGAGCTTAACTTTAGTAAAGATTCTAAGATATGTTTAATGGTTGCTTTGGTAGTAATGGCTTATGTTTTAAGCATTCAACAAGATCTTGAAAATAAGGTTGATAAAAAAAATCTATAAAAATAAACCCTCTCGACTGGCAATTACATACTAGGGCTTTCAATTATCAAAGTTAAGATTTGGTCTTTGAAACAATTTATTGGCGTACTGAATGATATTTTAAAAATGCTAACCATGGAAAACTACTGTATGTCCAGTAGTAAAATTGGACTTCACGATAACTTGGTTTTTGTTTGGTAGCAAATAAGTTACGGAAGTCTATTTAGTTTAAAACCATTCTTTTGCCTGTATGTTCAGTAGTAAAGGAAGTTAGCCTTATATTTAAGTGACTCCCCATGTTTGGGACTGTCACCCCAAGTTTTACATTGGTGAATAAATCAAAAGACTTTGTGAA
>JACMRQ010000344.1 GCA_014376355.1 Arcicella sp.
CTTGACGCTTTTCTTCTTGGAGTTGATCGGTCATTTCCACCATAATGTTTGACCAATACGTACCACTTTCAATCATTCCAGTAGGAACTTTTATGGTATAAGTTACTTCATATTCCTCATTGGGTTGCAGCACTTTTTCATCAACGCTGGTTTTTAGCCATTTTCCTAATGAGTAATTGTGGCTACCAATATCTTTATAATCAATGGCCACATTGCAGGAAAGAATTAAATCTTGCTGATAAATTAAAACCCGACTTCCTTTTTCACCCTCATTTATCAATTTAATACTGCCAGTAATCGTAGTTCCACTTACTCCGTTGTGGGTATGCGTAAGTCCATTTAATACAACTATACCCGCAAAAGTTCGAAAAAAGCCAAACATCAAAAGAATGAGTATAAATAAAAAGGATTTTTTTTTCATGGGATAATTCGATAATCAACGATTAATAGTGGTTGAAGTTTTGCAAGAATGACCGAATAAGATAGTTTCAAAGTACTAACTATCAATAATTAATTAATTAATATGTTCTTTTGACAGTAGAACAATTATTTCTGTAGTTAAGATAAAATAAATCTTATCTTAACTACAGAAAATCTATTTCAGATAATTATAAATCTGTCATAGTGTAAGTTACAGTAACGGTCGGCGTGCTTGCTATCAATGAACTGTAAGTAGCAAGATTAGCAAGAACATTATACGTTAATTGACTTCCTGAACCAGTACCAGTACCTGTTTGGCAACTTCCAATACCACTAACAATACCTTGATCAGTTGCAGTAAGGATTAAAGCAGCAGATCCTGCACCACCCGTACCACTACCGTTAGTCATAACTGGAGTAGCGGCAGCAACTTTAATATCAACACCAGGAATAAGCGCACTTGTTTTAACCGAAATAGTACGTCCAGCAGCGGATGAAGTCGTTGATACTACTGAAGAATAATTTAACCATAGTGAACTGTTAGCAGTTGGAGCAACAATGGCTAATCCAGCAGCAGTTGGTTTAGTGAAAGGCATTACAAGGCTTGATGTTCCAGAAATTGCTAAATAAGCATGAGCAGGAATATCAACTGCCACAGTTGAAGGAGCGACCGAAGACTGAGCAAAAGTGCCATGAAAGCCTAATGCCAACAATGTAATAATTGTAAAAGTTAATTTTTTCATTTTTTGTTTGTTTAAAATAATTAAAAATTTATTTAAAATACTCGGTAATACAAGATTATTTCTAAAACAGTAGACATACTTTTTGCATGTGCCCAAAAGGCAGCAGATATTAATGTAATTCACAATAAATCAGAATAATTATTGCCTTTCGAGTTAAAGCAATGACCCTATAAATCACAAGTTTCTATATGATAGAAATTTGTGACAGGAAAAAAAATGCTTTTCAAAAGTTTACAGATATCAAGATATTATGACAAAATTTGTGCTTTGAACTTAAAGTTCTTTTGTATGTTTACTACTTTAAAATACAAAATTGAAGGTTATAAATTAAAGTAATTACTTTAGGTATATTTGCTAAAAACAGAAAAAAGAAATTAGATGATTAAAATGCTCTTTCTAATTTTATGATTGTAAAATTAGAAAGAAAAATACTTATCTCCTACAAAACTGTATAATTTATCAACCATATTTATTCATGTGTAAAAATTTTAAAATATACAATATAATCGTTCCCGTCAGGTAGCAATCACGAAAGAGATTCTCGAAATTGTGGGTGGTGCAGAGGCGTTAGCAACGGCTTAGTTTTTTATTGTTTTCTGTACAGAAGGGTTTATGAAACTAAATTCATAAACCCTTCTATTTTTACCTACAAATAATTATTTTAGCTATATTTTTGATTTATCCGTAATATGTGCTTTATTTCATCAATAAATCAAATAATTAAACCGAAGAAAATGAAAACCACTGTAATCGTCATTAATGTTATTTTTCTAATCATCTTAATTCCATCGCTTTTCGGAGCCATGATGTCGCCCATGATGTTTGATGCTCCTGGTTCAGAGAAATCAAACAAAACATGGATATTATTTTGTTGTATGATTGCTCTACCTCCTTTGATTATTATTGCCCAAATTATTTCTTGGATTGCTTATCGCAGAGAAAATCATGATTTAGCCCTTAAAATCAATGCTTTGCCTGCCCTTAATATTTTAATAATTATCGTAATGTTCTTTATTATAGACCAATTTACAGATTAATTCCACTCAATATTCATTACTGAGTACTTACTAACCAACTATGAAATCTCCCAAACTTGGTGGATACCGTCCGCCTGTAAAAGCCTCTGCTAATACCAAAAAATATCTTGCTGATAAAATTAAAAATCTTCCTCCCAAAGTAGATCTACGAAAATTTATGACTGCTGTAGAAGAGCAAGTAGGTAGTAGTTGTGTAGCAAACGCCCTCACAGGTGCGTATGAGTACATTGCCAAGCGTGAAATGCAGGATGAATCTGATGTAAGTCGTTTATTTGTCTATTATAATGCTCGTTATTTGGATGATTCACAAAATGAAGATGGCGGTTCGTTTATGGAATTTGCCATAAAGGGTTTACAAGAATATGGTGCTTGCTCAGAATCAAATTGGCCTAATGAAGAGGATTTAATTTTGGAAGAACCGCACGAAGATGCTTATGCCGAAGCAGAGAATTTTAAAATAACCGATTCTCAATCGCTTGGCACGGACCTTGATGTTTGGCGAAATGCACTCGCAGAAGGACATCCAATTGCTTTTGCTTTGAATACTTTTGAATCTTTTGATGATGCTTGCAACAATAAAGGTCGTGTGTCGATGCCCAAGAAAAAGGAAAGTGTTCGAGAAACAGATGGTTGGCACGCTATGTTGGCGGTTGGATACTCTGACCCTGATAAGGTATTTATCGTCCGAAATTCGTGGGGCAAAGAATGGGGTGAGAAAGGCTATTGCTATATTCCCTACGATTATGTTATTAATGAGAATTATAATGGAAATGATTCTTGGATTATTAAAGCCATTGATGAATCAAATTATAGTGATGAAATTTGGGACGAAGACGAATCTTCTTCTTTTACCGATGAAGACACAACCGTCATTAAAGATTTTTATCTGTTAACTAATGATGGAGAAACCTTTATTGAAGATTTGGAGGCCTTATTAATTGAATATACCGAAACCGAAGATGATTTCTATTTTGATTATGAAATCACCGAAGAAGATGAAAATTTTGAGGTCACAATGAACGATTTTTATCTGGATACTGAAAACTCTGAAGGTTTCATTGAAGCACTTGAAGAACTTTGTGCTGAATATGCCTTTGACGAAGATGGTTATGATTTTGTAATAGCTGGTGAAGAAGATAAGGAAGAAGAAGATAAAAATTAAAAGTATTAATTTTTTCATCATAAAATTGAGGTTATCTATTTTGTAAACGGTATTCTCGTTCATAAAAGATTTATTAACTTTGTGTATTATTCGAACAGAAACTGTGTAAAAATTGTAAAATATAGGTTTAAAGATTTTAAATAATCTTTTTTCTATGCAACCTACTTAAACTATACAGTTATCATAAATATTATATCATGAAAAAAATATTTTACGCTATTATAGCAACAGTATTAGTGAATTTTGGAGTGGATGCTCAAGCAATTAAAACTCCCGCTCCAAGTACAACGCAAACAATTAAGCAAGATTTTGCCTTGTCGTCAATTGAGATTGTTTATTCACGACCAAATATGAAAGGTCGTGTAGTTTTCGGAGATTTAGCCCCAATGGGAAAATTATGGAGAACTGGTGCCAATGCCGCCACTAAAGTGACTTTTGGCGAAGATGTAAAAGTAGGTGGAGTAGCCGTAAAAGCAGGCTCTTATGTACTTTACACCATTCCAAATAAAGATGAATGGGAAGTTATTGTAAATAAAGGATTAGATAACTGGGGAACTGATGGTTATAAAGCAGAGGAAGATGTAGCAAAATTCAAAGTAAAACCAATGATTTTACCTATGAATATTGAGACTTTTACGATACAAATTGCCAATGTAATGCCAGCAAGTGCTGATGTTCAAATCATGTGGGAGAAAACAGCGATTGCTATTCCAGTAACGGCTGATATTGACCCAAAAATTTCAAAATCAATCGAAAATGCAATGAACGTTGATAATCGTCCATATTTTCAAGCAGCTTCTTATTATTTCGAGTCTGGGAAAGATTTGACAAAAGCTTTAACTTGGGCTGATAAAGCGATTGAAAATAATCCGAAAGCATTTTGGATAATGCACTTAAAAGCAAAAATACAAGCAAAATTGGGTGATAAAGTATCTGCAAAAGCAACGGCATTGAAAGCAATTGAATCTGCAAAAGAGGCTAAAAATGATGATTATGTAGCTTTAAATGAAAAACTGATTGCTTCATTGAAATAGTTATTAGTTAGCGGAATATGAACAATTTATGATTTTATTCCTTTTTCAAATACTTAATACCTATTAATTGAAAATTTTAATTTGAACGGTTATTAGCGGTCTGACTATTTATTCAGTCAGACCGCTAACCAAAAGATATTATCTTATAAAATATCCGACAAATTAAAGTTTTTTAATTTTAAACTTAAACTTTCTTTTGCAAAAAAAAATAATCTCAATTTTACTTCTCAAAAAATTACTTTCTTAAAGTATTTAATATCATTACGTTAAGATAATTTTTCTGCTAAATTTTCCTCCCAATTTTCTCAATATATTATTTAAGGATATTGTCTTCCACAGAGCATTATAATTTTTGAACTTATTTTTTAGTTAATTCTTTAATGTAAAACAATATTTATATTTTTAGTTGATACATTTGTGTATTCATTCTTTTTTATCGTTTGAAAAGTAATTTAATTCATTTTTTAGCAATTTTCATTAATAAATCTTGACGGATTGCTAAAGACCTACAACCATCAAATATTAATAAATGTCAATTCAACCTAAAATAAATATAAATCTCGAAGAGATAAATGCCAAAAAACAACGCCTTGAAATTATCAAGATTGAGTTAAAACGTGAATTTATTGGTATTGACTATATTATTGAAGAGTTAGTGGATTATATACAAATCTGGTATTTGATGCCAGAAATTTTGACTCGCCCAATTATTGTAAATTTATGGGGTATGACGGGCGTTGGCAAGACTGATTTAATCAGAAAATTGGTTTCAAAATTAGAGTATCAAGACCGTTTTGTCGAGGTTGAACTTTCCAACGGAGAAAGTACATGGAATAGTAATGTTTCTTCAATTCTGGAAACAAACGGTATCAATAATGCTAAACCTGCAATTGTTTTATTTGACGAAATTCAGCGATTTTACACGATAGATTCAGAAGGAAAACATCTTCTAAATACCCGATTTCAAGATTTTTGGGAATTATTATCGGACGGAAAATTAGCAAAAAGGGATGCCAAAGAATCCATTGATGATTATTTGCAACGTTATCTTTACGCTGCTATGCAACGCCAAAAACGGAAGCAAAAACTAAAAGATGCTCCCCCAATGACCCAAGATTCGATGAATCCAAACGGTTTTTCTGAGGATGAAGAAGCTACAGTTGGTGTTTGGGAAGCACAGAGTCTTAAAAAGATTTTTGACTTAAAGGAAACTGTCAATGAAATAGCCGAAATGCGGGAGGAAGACGTGTTGATGATGATGCAACAGACACGTCAGAAAAAGAAGGTTTATGAACCCATTAATCACTCGAAAACATTGATAATTATTTCGGGAAATTTGGATGAAGCTTATTCGATGGCAAACGAAACAGGAGAGACAGATATTGAAGCAGATATTTTCAGAGCATATACTGAAAAAATCACAATAGTCGATATAAAAAATGCTCTTTCACGTAAGTTTAAGCCTGAACAAGTAGCTCGTTTTGGCAACATCCATTTGATCTATAAGTCTTTAAGAAAGATTGATTTTGAGCATTTAATTCAAGAAGAACTTGTAAAAATTATCAAGAAAAATAAAGAACATTTTGGCATTGATATTGAAATTTCGCAAAATTTCAACCATCTAATATATCAAAATGGCGTTTTTCCTGTTCAAGGTGTTCGTCCAGTTTTTTCAAGTATTACGGATATTGTTGAAGCTAATTTGTCGAAATTTTTGTTTGAAGCATTCATGGGAAATCTCATGCACATTGCGATGGATTATGATTTTGATAAGAAACAAATTATAGCTCAATTGGCTGGAAAGCGAACAATTGAATTAGATTATGTTGGCAAAATTGACCAAATTCGTCAAAATAATTCCCCTGATATGGTCGCAAATATTGCCGTTCATGAGTCGGGACATGCTATTGTTTACGGAATCTTATTGGGACTTGCACCGTTACAGTTAAAGTCGAGAGTTGCTTCTCGTTATGCACAAGGTTTTTCGTTTCCGCATTTGATACATTTATCCAAAGAAAATATTATCAACAAAATTAAGGTTTTCTTGGCAGGAGGAATTGCAGAAGAGATAATTTTTGGAGAACAAAAGGCAACTATTTCTCGTTCATTTGACCGAGAAGAAGCCACTTCGATGATTATGGAATATATTCGTAAATATGGTTTCGATAAAAATTTTCAAGCATATTATGCTCATTCAGGGCCATATAGTATGGATTTGAGTGTGACAGATTGGGCAATTGAAAGAATGATTAGGGATTTGACGAAAGAAACCCAAGAAATTTTAGAAAAAAATAAAGAATTCTTAGTGTTTTTATCCAAAGAATTAGCCAAAAAAGGAAGTCTAAAACCATTGCAAGTTGTGCCAATTGCTTTAAAATTTGGTCATATATTTGAGGTTAGAGAGGAAAATTATTTGCATTTGGCGGAATATGAGGAACTTTTGAATGAACAATAAAATTAAATTATGCACAATACAGAAGAACAAAATGAAACTGCTGTTTTGGTGGCTGTTCAAACACAGAAACAAACCGCAGAACAGACTAAAGAATATTTAGATGAATTGGCATTTCTTGCTGATACCTCGAATATCAATACACTTGAAACTTTCACCCAAAAATTAGAAAAACCTGATAACAAAACATACGTAGGGAAGGGGAAAATGCAGGACATTATCGCTTATGTGATTGATAAAGATGTAGATATGGTCATTTTTGATGATGACTTATCGTCTATTCAAGTCCGAAATATTGAAAATGAGTTTGAGAAATTTCTAAAAGAAGTAAAAATCCTTGACCGTAGTTCATTGATTCTGGGCATTTTTGCGATGAGAGCTCAAACAGTTCAAGCACGCACTCAAGTAGAATTGGCTCAGCAACAATATGTACTGCCAAGATTGACTCGAATGTGGTCTCACCTTTCCAAGCAACGGGGGGGTATGGGTATGCGTGGTCCTGGTGAAAAAGAATTAGAAACGGATCGAAGAATTGCTAAAGACCGTATTGTATTTTTAAAAGAAAAATTGATGCTAATTGACAAACAGTCGATGACACAACGAAAAAATCGGGACAAAATGGTGCGGGTTTCTTTAGTGGGATATACCAATGTTGGGAAATCTACACTAATGCAACGACTTTCAAAAGCGGATGTTTTTGCAGAAAATAAGCTTTTTGCAACTGTAGATGCAACCGTTAGAAAAGTTACATTTGATAACGTTCCATTTTTACTTTCAGATACTGTTGGTTTTATTCGTAAATTGCCTACAAAACTAATTGAAGCTTTTAAATCAACCTTGGATGAAGTTCGTGAAGCGGATATTTTGCTTCATGTAGTGGATATTTCTCACCCAAATTATCAAGAACAAATTGATGTAGTTAATTTAACTTTAGCTGAAATTGGTGCGGGAGATAAAGCTACTATTTTAGTTTTCAATAAGATAGATTTGTTTTCGGCCGAAGATATTGAAATTAAAGATTGGGAAATTGGTTCGGGAAATGAACCTGTCAATCAAAAAAGTGAAATTGAAAAGGTTACAGAATTTTTGAAAAATTCATACATGAATTTGCCTCAGCCAACTACCGTTTTTGTCTCGGCAGTACAAAAGGAAAATATTGAAGAATTAAGAGAGGCAATCATAAATATAGTTAAAGAAAAACATATTTTGATTTTTCCAAATTGGGTGGAGAACCCAATTAATAGTTAATAAATTTCAATTGACAGATTTAGTTAAACTTATTTCAAAAGCAAAAAATAGCTTGATATTTGAACGTTTTTTCGGAAATTTGCGAATATTTCATTTAGTTATAATTGTTATCGATACGTTACTCTATTAATTGTAAATTGAAAAAGGCATCATAGTTCAACGGATAGAATAGACGTTTCCTAAACGTTAGATGCGAGTTCGATTCTCGCTGAAGCCACAAACAATACCTCTTTTGCAAACCTTATCCATTGCCCTCTGTACATACAACGGTTCCAGATTTTTGCGGGAACAACTCCAAAGTTTAGCAGATCAAACGTTACAGCCTTTTGAGGTTGTTATTTGTGACGATTGTTCGTTGGATAACACGATTTCGATTATTCAAGAATTTTCTAATGTGCTGAATATCAAGACTTTTGTTAATGATTTTTCCTTGAAAGTTACCAAAAATTTTGAAAAAGCCATTTCGCTTTGTAGCGGTGATATTATTTTAATGTGCGACCAAGATGACGTTTGGCATGCTGATAAATTAGCTAAAATTCAATCCTGTTTTCAGGAAAAACCTTCACAATTGGTAGTCTTTTGTGACGCAGATTTGGTAAATGAATCGGGGCAAAGTTTAGGCAAAAACTTTTGGTCAATAGTCCGTTTTCATCAGCCCCAAATTCAGGAATTTAAACAGGGAAATGCCGTTGAGATACTTTTGGCTGGTAATCGTTCTGCTGGTTGTATGATGGCATTTAGAAAGGAATTAAGAACGACTATTATTCCTTTTCCAACGCATATTCCTTTAATGATTCATGACAATTGGATTACCATTGTCGCTGCGATGTTGGATAAAATTGGTTTAATTGAAGAGCAACTTAATTTCTATCGGCAACATAGTTTTCAACAAATTGGCACTCGTTCTAAAGAGGAAGGGGAATTTATTACTTTTAAAGAGCGATTTTTACGTCCTCGAAATGAAAAAACTGCCCCTTTCTTGGAAAAAAGAGACTATTTTTGTGTTTTGAAAGAAGCTTTATCGGAACGGATTGAGGCTGATAATCAGAATTTTAAGCATTTAGGTAAAATTATTAATTATTACGAAACCAGAGGTACGCTTTCGCAATTTCATTTAGCGAGACTATTTCCAGTTCTCAAATTATTATTTCAAGGAGATTATCATCGCTATAAAGACCAAGAAGCGTCTTGGAAAGCCCCCTTTGTGGCAGTTTTGGGAGATTTGTTAGAATAAAATATGAAACTAATATACACAGTCTGTTCGGCTAATTATTTATATCAAGCCCTCACGATGGGCGAATCTTTAAAGAAAACTAATCCAGATTATGAATTAATTATCGGTTTGGTGGATGAATTACCCTTATTTGATTTTGAAATTCCATATCAAATCATATCCATTTCGGAGGTTCAATCAGTGAATTTAGCGGGCTTCAAAGGTGAATATACGGTTATGGAAGTTGCCACGGCTTGCAAACCAATTTTTGGATTTTACCTTTTTGAAAAGTATGATAGCTTAGAAAAACTTATTTATTTTGATACCGATTTATGGATAACTGATAGCATTGAATCTATTGAAAAAAATCTTAATTCTTACGATATAATTATAACTCCGCACATCACCCAACCCATTGATTTAAAAGAAGAATGGAACGAAAAACAGTTCTTGAATGCAGGACTATACAATACGGGATTTGTGGCGATGAAGCGTTCAGAAAATACTTTCAAATTCTTGAAGTGGTGGAAAAATCATTTGAAAGATTATGGTTATTATGATTTTTGTAATGGAATGGGAGTTGATCAATTATGCATAAATTTTGTGCCCATTTTTTATGATAAAGTATTGATTGAATACAATCCAGCGTACAATCTTGCTTATTGGAATTTACACGAACGAAAGATAGAATTTATTGATAAAAAGGTGGTTGTTAATGGAGAAAACCTTTTATTTTTCCATTTTAGCGCTTATTCACCTGATTATCCAAAGCAACTTTCAAAACACAGAAAATTGCTAAAAATAAGCAATTACCCTGCATTAATACCACTTTTTGAGGAATATAATGAAGCTTTGCTGAGAAATCACTTTCAATTTTCTAAGCAGATAATTCCTGTTTATGGAAAGTTTACTCCTCAGAAAAAAGATAAGAATTTTGTAGCAAAGTTGATGGAAAAATCAGCTTGGAAGGTGATTAATTTTATTGAGAATTATTAAATTAAGCACTCAATTATATAAATTTCTGAGTTACGCAGGCAAATTTCCCTAAATTTTAAAGATTATATTACAGGAAAATTTTTCTGAATTACTAAAATCAAAAAAAGTCGTTAGCCATGCTGATGACTTTTTCTGATTTTAGACTTCTTATAATTTTAAACTATCTAAAAACTGCTTAAATTTGTTACGACTTTAAAAGAAAATAGTGAATAATGGTTTTTGAACAATATCTCGAACAAAAAAATATAGATTCTGAAAAGTTTTTATGGGAAAATCCTGAACTTTTTCAAGAACTTAAAGTTATTTTTAATCAAATGAATCCTGAGAGTTTTACGGCTCAAAAGAAATTTTTGATTAACCCATTGCGTCGTAAATATCAACTAAAAATATTTTAAAATTTAAACCTTAAAACACCCAGTAAAGGAAGTAACTTTATTAACTCATTGAAAGAAATCTCTGAAATTCTGAGCAAACTTCTTTATCGCTGTGGTATAAACAATGGATGTAAAAATTGAACAATCTTGGAAAGTTCATCTTTCACAAGAATTTGAAAAACCTTATTTCAGTCAATTAATTGAATTTGTGAAAACTGAATATGCATCTACGAAAGTTTATCCTCCAGGGAAACTAATTTTTAATGCTTTCGATAAATGTACTTTTGATAATACCAAAGTGGTAATCTTGGGACAAGATCCATATCATGGTTTTAATCAAGCAAACGGATTATCATTTTCAGTAAACGATGGCGTATCCTGTCCGCCTTCATTGCAGAATATATTTAAGGAAATTCGAGAGGATTTAGAAATTCCAATTCCCAGATCTGGAAACCTTGAACGTTGGGCAGAACAAGGGGTTTTATTGTTAAATTCCACACTTACTGTTCGGGCAGGAGAGGCGGGTTCACACCAAAAAAAGGGCTGGGAATCATTTACGGATGCCGTTATTAAATGTATTTCAGATCAAAAACAAGACGTAGTTTTTATGCTTTGGGGGAAGTATGCTCAAGACAAAGGAGCAGTAATTGACCCAACTAAACATTTTATTTTAAAAGCAAAACATCCATCACCAATGGCAGCAAATTTCGGCGGTTGGTTTGGAACTAAACATTTTTCACAAGCCAACGACTATTTAATTAGCAAAGGCTTACAACCCATTAACTGGTAAAACCATGAAGAAATTATTGCTAACCACTTTAAGCTTTTTTATTTATTATTTGTCTTATTCTCAGAACTTTATCTCTGAAATAAAGGCTTTTGAAAGACAAGATTCACTATCAATGCCCGCATCTGATCAGATTCTTTTAGTTGGAAGTTCAACTTTTCGATTTTGGGTAACTTCCAAAGAAGATTTGTTAGGTTATCCTACCATTAATCGAGGTTTCGGAGGTTCACAAATGAGCGATGTAAATTACTACTTTGATAGAATCGTCTCTAAATATAAACCAAAAATGATTTTGGTTTATGAAGGTGATAATGATTTGTCGTCGGGTAAGAGTGTAGAAACTGTTTTTGAAGATTTCAAAATATTTGCTGAAAAAGTTAGGAGTCAACTACCGAATTCAAAAGTGGGATATTGTTCTATTCGCCCAAGTATTGCACGCACAAATATGCGAGACAAACAAGTGCAAGCCAACCAGTTGATTAATGATTTTTGCAAGAAAAATAAAGGGTTTTACTTCATTGATATTTATAAAGAATATTTTTTGCCCAATGGAGATTTAATGCCTGATGTTTTTGTGGCTGATAAACTACATTTAAACAAAGAAGGCTATAAAATCTGGGCTAAAGCAACACGAAAATTCTTGAAAAAGCGTTTTAAATCTTGATTTCCTTGATTATTCAATAAAAAATTATGTATTCTATAATTTCCCGAATTAACTCCGTGGCGGATTTAACCCACAACGAAGTCATTTCGGGAAGTATAAAATGTTTTAGCAAACTTATAATGAAAAATGTACTTCTTTTATTATTTTTTCTCTTTTCCAAAATCTCCTTTTCACAGAATGTAACAATTTCTGGAACGGTTGAAAATGCTA
>JACMRQ010000345.1 GCA_014376355.1 Arcicella sp.
CACCTCTTTTTGTCCAGAAATTCTACGTGCATGATTGGCTCTTCTTGAAGCCAGTTCTGCATAATAATCAACGAGATATTTTTGAGCTCCCATGCAATTGATGGCGGGAATTTTCTTCTCAAAAACTGTTGAGATATTTACGAAAACGTCGGGTAGAAAGGCACAAATTTCAGGTTGATGTGGCTCAAAAGAATACCAAGCGGGTGGATCAATATTCTTAAACGCACTGGCCACACCTGCACCACATGAAAGCAATCTCGCACGTTCGGTGGCTTGATACGCCAACGGATGATCGGGATTAAATGGGTCTTTGGCGGTATGTGTCAAGATTACCGTTGGCTCAAAATCACCGATTATTTTGGTTAACTGTGCAATTCTTTCGTCTGAAATCAGCATCGGGTAATCACCCCAATTCAAAAACTGAATGGGTGTGCCAAAAATGTCGGCGGCCTTTTCTGCTTGTTCTTTTCTAATTATTTTCACACTCTCTTCACTTCGATTCGGGTCTTCTTTCCAGAGTTCTCCTGATTCGCCACGCTCTCCGTAAGAAAGACAAATTACTAATGTTTCTGCGCCTTCTTCAACGGCTTTGATAATTGTTCCCCCACTTCTCCAAACGAAGTCGGCCGAGTGGGCAGAGATTACTAATAGTTTTTTTTTCATATTTTTATCCAATTAATTCTTCTGGCATAGGATTCCCTCTGGTATGGAAACTTTCAACCGTTTTTAACCCCCATGCTTGTCCTTTCATGCGTTCTTCTTTGTTCCATACGATTGTTTCATAATCTGGATCTAAGATTAGTCTTGCCGTTGGATTGGCAATTTCGATACGATTTCCTCCTGGTTCATAGAGATACAAGAAAAAAGTTTGTTGAATGGCGTGTTTATGAGGTCCTGTTTCAATGAAAATACCATTTTCTAAGGCAATATCTGCCGCTAATAGAACTTCCTCTCTACTATTTACTGCATAAGTAACATGATGAAAGCGACCTGAGTATCCAGAGTGGTCTTCGGTAATGGCTAAATCATAAGATTTAGAGTTTACCGAAACCCAAACTCCTTTAGGTTCGCCGTCGAAAACAATGGTTTCGGTCATTCGTCCCCCCAAAATTCCGAATTGAAAATCCCTAAATGCCACAATATCTTTTGCTAATAAATTCAAATGGTCTATTCTCCTAACGTTCATACCACGACAAGGAAATTTGCTGTATGTATTTTTTAATGCTGATTTATACTTCCCTTCGGCTTTGTATTTATGCGTGTCAAAATAGATTTCGCAAATGTGTCCGTCGGGATATTTAAATTTATAGGCTTTTCCGTAGCCACATTCATGGTCTTCCCACCCAATGCCCAAACCTGTGGCTTCGATAGCTTTTACTCTTGCTTCAAGGGCTTCCTGACTACGGGTTCGCCAAGCAAAATGCCCAATCCCCGAATGTTTATGAGCCGTCAATTTTAGGGTATGATGTTCATAATCGTCATAAGCACGCAGATAAACCGAATCACCTTTTCTTTCAGTGATGGACATTCCCAAAAACTCTGTAAAAAAATTTACACTTTCTTCCAATTTTGGTGTAAGTAACTCAACATGAGCAAGATGTGCCAATTCCCAAATAATATTATTCATTTAATTTTTGATGTTTTATGATGGGGCGTATGGAATAATCGCCTGTTCAGTTCTTGGGTATAAGCAATACGCTGTTACTAATTTTATTCTTTCATCGAAATACATAATGTCGTAATACCGCCAATTAATGTTGGAATGGCAAAAATCATGAAATTGGTAGTCATAGAAAAACCTGCTCCAATGAGAAATCCACCCAAAAGAGGTCCAAAAATTGCTCCGATTCTTCCTGCTCCAACTGCCCACCCAACGCCCGTGGCTCTGATTTCGGTTGGATACAATCGAGCAGCTAAACTATACATTCCAACAAATCCTCCTTGAATGCCAAAACCAATTAAACCAAAGAGAATTAAAACTAACATTGAACCTTTGAAAAATCCGAAAATAAGCATCAACACGGCGGTAAATATTAAATATGAGAAGATGGTTTTCTGTAAGCCAAATTTTTCAGAAAGATACCCTTGCGAGATGATTCCGCAGAATGCTCCTAAGTTAAAAACTGTTCCTGCGTAAATAACTGATTCTGCTGATAAACCTGTTACCGATGCCAATTTCGGAATCCAAGAAGTTAGAAAATACAGACTCGCAAAAGCCATAAAAATGGAAATCCAGAGCATCGACGTAGATTTTCTGTATTTATCTGTTAATAATTCTCCTACGGCTGGACTTTTCTTCAAGACTGACTTATTTAAGAACTCTGATGATTCTTTCAAAAACAGATACACAATCGGAAGAGTGATGAAAGTACTTAGCCCTGCCACTTGAAACATCGTTTTCCAACCATATTCAGGAATAACATTAGCGGCGATTAAACCCGAAATCACCGCTCCAATAGGATAACCCGACATCACAAAACTCACCCAAAAATCCTTCATTTTCGCAGGGGCATTCTCGGCGGTCAAAGTGGCGGTACTCGCTAACATTCCTCCGATACCGATGCCACTAATTACCCGAAAAAAAGTAAGTACTTCGACTGAATTTACCCAATAAATAGCTGATACACTCATACCCATGATTAAATTACAAATCAAAATCATGGATTTTCTACCAATTTTATCAGCTCTGGGTGCCAAAAACATTGCCCCGATAGACATTCCCAATAATCCCGCACTAAATACAATTCCTAAAGACTGCGGACTAATCGACCAGTCTTTTGAAATATTGGGGGCAGTATATGAAATTACCATAACGTCCGTGCCATCAAGCATATTCATCAAAAAACAGATGAGAATAGTGGTGAGTTGCAGTTTTGAAATACTTTTATTTTCCAATTATTTTAATAGTTAATGGTTTATAAAATTTATTTCAACTCTTTTATCCAGATAAACAACTCTTCGAGATCATAATCGCCACTGTGAGGTACGTCCCAAGGCAAAGCAAAATCTGTTTTAAAACCTTTATTTTGTAGCGTAGTAGCTAAAATTACTGGTACGGCAAACCCCGTATCTCTATCTTTTGCTCCGTGACGAATCCGCCAATAAGTAGAAATTTTGGCGGATTTATCACCAATATAATTCATCGGATTCATCATCTTCACTTGCAATTTATCAGCCATCATAGAAGCATCGCTTGACGTTTTTTGCATTGCATAATTTGTAAAATGACGTTTATCCCTGCTTGCTGTACCAAATAGTTGATTTTCGGGTGATGAGTTATCTAAAGCATCAAAGGCAGGAGGCGTTTTCATGCGTTCCATGTAGGTAAGATAAGCATCAAAATCAAGTGATAATACCCGTTTATTTTCTATTTTCAGAAAACTATGTGTTGATAAATCAATTCCCGCATCTAAGGCTTTTTGAGCCGAAGCTATAATATACGACATCACTAATTCCTTAAAATTTCCCTCACCATTTTCATTCAATATTATTTTTTTCCCTTGTTTATCTTTCAAGTTTAAACCATTGACATATTGAGGAAATGCCTTTTTCAATTCGTCAGATACTTTTATAGCAATTTCGTTTAAAGTACCCTCACCGCCTCGACCTTTGTAGGTATGAATCTTATTAAACTGCCATTCGTAAGCCATGTCAGCATTTTCGAGATTAATAATTGGGCAGTAAGCGGACACGGCAAAAATGTCATCGGTGGCATTGGCAGCACCCACGGCTTTCAAATACGGCTCATAATCAGGGTGATTGCCCGTGGCTCCTAATAATGTGGACATTGCTCCGCCCGCACTCGTGCCGTTTGAGATAATTTTGTTGGCATCGCCCGCCATAAGTTTGTCATTAAATTTCAAATATCTGACTGCTGCTTTCAAATCCACAATACCCGCAGGGGCTTTGCCTATTGGCGAAATTCTACCTCTTGCCCCAGCCGAGGCCACCACGTAGCCTTTCGACAAAGCCATGACAATTGACAAACTTGGCGGACCACCCATATCTCTGCCCTGCTGTGGATTGCTTATAAAAATATCAGGTTGAGCGGGCATATAACCCCCCACTTTATTTGGGAAAAATATCGGTGCAGTTTGAGCTGTGTAGCCGTTTATTATTTCACCATTGAAATATTCCTCGGGAATATAAACATTCATTACTTCATGAACAATATCGGCTGGATTAGCTACATAAACCACTTTCTCGAAAGCTCTCACTTTGACCGTTTTACCTTGAAACTCTTGGCTTTGAACTATAAATTTTGTAGGATCGAAGGTTAGGGTATTTTGCCCCATACTCGTTATCGAAATTAAAGAAAGTGAGCAAAATGATACAATAAAATTCTTGACATTCATTATTTTAAGTTTTTGATTTCAGATAAAAATTTTGACTTTGAGCAACAGGCAATTACAGATAAAACAATTAGTCCAAAAGTAGTCAGATAGCTTGATTTACAATATTTGTTATAATATTCCCCTCGTTGGTGATGCATTCAGTCGTGCAAGTCACCCGTTCTATCTCTCCAAACTGGATGCGAATGATTGGCATTTTTGATAGTAAAACCAGAACATTGCTGACAAAGCATCTAATTCTTGGACAATTGGTTTATATGCTGTGCCTCCTTACGTATATAAGTTGGGAAAGATTTAATGGATTTCATTAGAAGTTTACTTATTTAGTAATACCAATAATAACGGGATTTGATCATCAACAAAATTAATAGGTGCAATTGCCAGTGAATGGATACTTTTTACGTATTATTAGTAAAAATTAAAC
>JACMRQ010000346.1 GCA_014376355.1 Arcicella sp.
TGGAATGTGTTTAGTTTTGACCAATGGGGCGTTGAATTGGGAAAACAATTAGCGAATCAGATTTTACCAGAATTAACTGGAAATGAAGAAGTTACTTCACACGATTCCTCAACCAATGGTTTAATTAATGCGTATAAAAATTGGCGTTAAAATTGAAATATTGTAAAAATGCTCGTGAAATATTAAATTTCACGAGCATTTTTTATTACCCTAATTTACTCAAAATCTCTTCAAAATCCAAAGCTTCTTGCTCACCTGAACTCATATTTTTGAAGGTTAACTTTCCCGATTTCATTTCCTCTGAACCAATAATACAAACGTAAGGAATTTGTTTTCTATCAGCGTAATCTAATTGCTTTTTGATTTTACTGACATCTGGATATACTTCTGAGTTTAAGCCCGCTAATCGTGCCATTTGAAGCAAAGGAAGAGCATAATTCAATTCTTCTTTTCCGAAATGACAGAATAATAACTTGGTGGTAACTGATTGATTATCGGGAAATATATTCAACTCTTCCATCACATCATAAATTCTATCAACGCCAAAAGAAATGCCAACGCCCGACAACCCTGGAGCGCCAAAAGCACCCGTTAAATTATCGTAACGACCGCCTCCCGTAATTGAACCAATCTGAACGCCCAATGCTTTTACTTCAAAAATTGCTCCTGTATAATACGACAATCCACGGGCGAGGGTAATGTCTAATGCTATATTTTCTTCCGATAAACCAAAGGCAGACAAATAATCCCAAACTTGCTTTAACTCGTCAATTCCTTGTTTACCCGTTTCGGAATTTTCAAAAAGTTCTTCTAATTTCAAAAACTTATCTTGATTTGTTCCAGCAATTTCAAAAATGGGGTCAAGTTTTGATAACGAATCTTCAGAAAAGCCCTTTTCGGCTAATTCTTCTAATACTTTTTCTTTCCCGATTTTATCTAATTTATCAATCGCAACGGCAAGCGTTCCCTCCTGCCCTGCTGCTCCAATTGCCTCTGAAAGTCCCGTTAAGATTTTACGATTATTTATTTTTAAGGAAAAATTGATGCCAAAAGCATTCATCACTTCATGAATCATCAACACGATTTCAGCTTCGCATACCAGCGAATCAGTACCTACAACATCAGCATCGCACTGATAAAACTCTCTGTAACGCCCTTTCTGGGGACGGTCGCCCCGCCAAACGGGTTGGATTTGATAACGCTTGAAAGGCATAGTCAAATCACTTCTATTCATCACAACGTAACGGGCGAAAGGTACAGTTAAATCATACTTAAGCCCTTTTTCGGATATTTTTGTCGTCAATTTTTTATAGCCTTCTTCTACATCAGATTGTCTAATTTTCTCAGAAAAATTGCCAGAATTCAATATTTTAAATAATAGTTGGTCGCCCTCTTCGCCATATTTCCCCATCAATGTTGAGAGGTTTTCCATCGCAGGGGTTTCAATGGGTTGGAATCCAAATTTTTCATAGACAGAGCGAATGGTTCCAAAAATGTAATTTCGTCGAACCATTTGTTGTGGTCCAAAATCTCGTGTGCCTTTTACGATACTGGGTTTGCTCATTTATTATTATCAGTTATTGAAAATTTGTTATTAGTTTATTTCCAAGATTATTTTGATTACTATTGATTCACAAAATTACAAAACCCAAAAGATTTTCTCTGCTTTTGGGTTTAATTACAGTAAAGATATATGTTTAATTTTTATATCAATAAGTAAACTTTTAACAAAAAAATTATATAATATATTAATAATCAGATAGTTATTTAATAATAACTATTAAGAATTTGCTGATTATTAATCAACAATACCCACTAACAAATAACTAATTACTAATACATATTTGGTAGAAAAAGAAAAAATCCGTAATTTTGCACTTCAATTTAAAATCTGTTCATAATGGCTGTTACAAGACTCAAAAGAAAAGATAGAAGAAACAAGAGTATAGCCACTAACAAAGTGAACTCAATTAAGTTTTTGACCTCAACTCCTGAAATCAAGTTAATTGATATCGAGAGTATCAAAGCTGAGTTTGCTGCGAAGGCTGCGAAGTAATTTTGTACAATTTCTTCTAAGAATCAAAAAACCCATCTCAACAGATGGGTTTTTTATTTTAAGACCAGATTAACGAAAATATGCTATTTAATTATTTCCCTTTTTTATCTTCTTTATTTCTGATTATTTCCCCAAGATGGTTTAACTTTTTGACGTGCTTAGTTATCTCTTTTTCTTGCTTACTGAAGCGTTTATTTACATCTAATAAGACTCTAAATCGAATGGCTTGACCAAAAAAAACTAAGCCCAAATTTGTAAGAATCAATCCGTACAGCCCCATTACAAACCATCTTGAGAAGGAGGAAGTGAGGTCGGCTTTAATAGTTGCCGCTGTGCTTACAACGGAAATTCCAAAGCCAAAAAGTAGAACTCCTGCCGATGCACACAGTAGCCATTTTGTTCTCAATGGCATTCTGTTGACCATTCGCTGCCCTGGAGCTTTTTTGGGAATGTCTGGTTTCATTACAAAAATTATATTTAAAATAGTGAGTGAGTTGTGAAAATTTATTTCCAAAGACTTCCGAGTAATTTTTCAATACTCCAAAATTCTTCGTTTAAATTATAAGGAATTGTTTTGTTTGAATAAGTAAAACCATGTTCTTGCCAGAGGAAAATTGTATAATATTCTGTTTGATAAATGGCTTTTGCAGTGGTTCTAAATAGTTCTAATTTTTCATTAGGTAATCGTTTTTCGATTGTCATTAAAAAGTAGGCTTTCGTTTTCATCATCATCACTTTTTTTCCTTTAACGTTTTTTGAAACGACATCTGCATTATTTTCCATACTTTTTAAAGCAGATTGGGGTAAGAAAACTTCTTCCTGCCTTTCTACATAGAAGTTACTACCATTTGCCCGCATAACCCAACCTTTAATTAACTGATTTTTAGCCAATTGTATCTTTTTATCTTTCAAAATATCATTCATATCCAAGTACTTAAATGTGCTTGCTTGAGTATAAGAATTCGGACAAAAGAGGATAAATAGGCACAATAAAAATAATTTTATGGTGTTAATTTGACGATTAATAATCTTAGACATAATTTTATATTTCAATAATACCATAAACTAACAAAAACATTCAATGAAAATCAACAAAAAAGTAATTTTTACCGTTTTAGTAACCATTTCAGCATTTTATGTGAATGGACAAGACCACCGTTTTGCACAAAAAAATCCTGACAAACCAGAAGCAACAGAATTTTGGGATCCAGAAGTTCGAGTAATTATACCTGGAACGATTCCTTCGGATGCTTTTGTATTATTTGACGGAAAAAATCTTGACCAATGGGAATCTACCACTGATGGTAGTGTGGCAAAATGGAAATTGGAAGACGGGGCAATGACCGTGGCAAGCGGTGCTGGTGGCATATCAACAAAAAAACAGTTTGGCGACTTTCAATTACATATCGAATGGCGTTCACCGATGGAAGGCGATGACAAAAAAAGTCAAGGAAAAGGCAATAGCGGTATTTTTCTACAAGGAATGTATGAAGTTCAAGTGTTGAATTCATACCAAAATCGTACGTATCGTAACGGTCAAGCGGGTTCAATTTACAAACAAACTGCTCCAATGGTAAATGTTACGTCAAAAATGGGAGAGTGGAATGTTTATGACATTATTTATAATGCTCCAAAGTTTACAGTAAATGGTGGCGTTGAAGTTCCTCCGTATGTTACGGTTTTGCATAATGGTGTTATCGTTCAAAATCACACTGCAATTCAAGGAATTACTAATTATATTGGTCAGCCAACAAACCCAGTTCATGGTAAAGGACCAATTCATTTACAAAATCATGGAAATTTAGTAAGTTACAGAAATATCTGGATTCGTGACATCTAAAATAGTATGATTTCCCAAAAAGACCCGAAGACACCGAGAATATTTTTCTTGGTGTCTTCGGGTCTTTTTGGCTATTTCTGATAAGGTTTTTTTAACTTTGTAAATATTTTAGAAAGATACAACCATGATTAAACAAATAATAAGCTGGACACTTAGAAATATTCCAAGAAAATACATCCAATTAGTTGGTCATTTTGCCACAAAAACGTACGGTTTAATACTACGAGGCAATAAGGTAGAATGTCCAGTTTGTGATTCAACTTTTAGTAAATTTCTCCCTTATGGACGTTTAGAACCCCGTGAAAATGCCCTTTGTCCAAATTGTTTAGCCTTGGAACGTCACCGTTTAATGTATTTATATTTACAACAAAAGACAAATTTCTTTACAGACAATTTAAAGGTTTTGCACGTTGCTCCAGAATATTGCTTCATTGACCGTTTTGAGAAAATGAAGAATTTGGACTATATTACAGCTGATATTGAATCGCCTTTGGCGAAAATAAAAATGGATTTACACCACATTCCGTTTGAAGATAATACTTTTGACGTTGTATTTTGCAATCACGTTTTGGAACACGTTGAAGATGATATTCGCTGTATGGAGGAAATGAGAAGGGTTTTAAAGCCAAGTGGTTGGGCAATTATGCAGTCGCCACAAGATTGGAAATTAGCAACAACTTTTGAAGATAAAACTATTACTGACCCGAAAGAAAGAGAACGTCTTTTTAAACAAGATGACCACTTTCGTATATTTGGGCGAGACTATAATAAACGTTTAGAGCAAGGTGGTTGGCACGTTACGGAAGATAGATTCGTCATGAATTTGCCTATAAATCAAGTTGATAGATTTGCATTGCCAAAGGAGGAGATTATTTATTTGTGTGAAAAGAAATAAAAACTGTAACAAAATGAAATACTTACCAGTAAAATCTTCACTTTTCATTGAAAACCGTGAAAGATTAGCCCAATTGTTAAAGCCAAAATCTTTGGCAATTTTCAATTCAAATGATCCAATGCCAACCAATGCGGATGGTACAATGGGTTTTCAACAAAATTCTGATTTATTTTATCTTACAGGTATTGATCAAGAGGAATCTATTCTTTTGATTTTTCCAAATTGTCCAGACCCAAAACATCGTGAAGTGCTGTTTTTAAGGGAAACTTCGGAATTAATTGCAATATGGGAAGGCTATAAATATACAAAAGAACACGCTAAGGAAGTTTCGGGTATTCAAAAAATTTACTGGACAAGTCAATTTGAATCGGTTTTATCAACATTAATTTTTGAAGCGGATAATATTTACCTCAATTCTAATGAGCATATTCGCAATCACTCGCACGTACAAACACGAGATACCAAGTTTATTTTATGGGCAAAAGAGCATTTTCCATTACACAAATTTGAACGAGTTGCTCCTTTAATGCACCAATTAAGAAGCATTAAAAATTTATTGGAAATTGAATTATTAATAGAGGCTTGTAGAATTACAGAATTAGGCTTTAGGCGTTTATTAAATTTTGTAAAACCTGGGATTACTGAGTATGAAATTGAAGCAGAATTAATTCATGAATTTGTTCGAAATCGTTCAAAAGGCTTTGCTTACAACCCAATTATTGCTTCAGGAGCGAATGCGTGCGTATTACATTACTTAGATAATAATCAAGTTTGTAAAGATGGAGATTTGATTTTGTTAGATGTTGCCGCTGAATATGCCAATTATAATTCAGATTTAAGTCGTACTATTCCTGTGAATGGACGATTTACTACTCGACAAAGAGCAGTTTACAATGCCGTTTATCGGGTTTTTAGATATGCACAATCAATTTTGAAAGTAGGCACTTTGTGGGAAGAATACCAAAAAGAGGTTGAAAACTTCATGGAAAGTCAATTGATTGATTTAGGTTTATTGAACCGATTCGAAGTTGAAAAACAAAATCCAGAAATGCCCCTTCTGAAAAAGTATTTTATGCACGGCGTTTCCCATCATTTAGGGTTGGATGTACATGACGTATGGAATAAATACCGCAAAGTGGAAGCTGGTATGGTTTTCACCATTGAACCTGGTATTTATATCAAGGAAGAAGGTTTAGGAATTCGTTTAGAAAACAACTTCTTAATTACCGAAACAGGCAACATAGACCTCATGGCAAATATCCCAATTGAGGCGGATGAAATCGAGGATTTAATGAATCGCTAATGAAAATTCTTTATGACCATCAAGCATTTACAGGGCAACGCTACGGCGGAGTAGCTCGCTATTTTCACGATTTAATGGAATCACTTTCAATAATGGGTGTGGGAATAGAATTAGCCTTGCAGTTTTCAAATAATGAGTATTTGAAGAATAGTTCGATTCGTAAACCTAAACAATTTAAGCATATTTTTGGGTTTATGCCAACGAGCATGCTGGTATCGAGGACAAATCGTTTCAATAGTATTTACCAAATTCAGAAAGGCAATTTCGATATTTTTCATCCAACTTTTTTTCATCATTATTTCTTACAACACCTTGATAACAAACCTTTTGTGATGACTTATCACGATTGTATCAAGGAAAGATTTAATCTTGATCATATTGATAATGCAAGCTATGAACAGAAACAAGAATTATTAAGTCGTGCCTCAAAAATCATTGCTGTATCTGAAAACACGAAGAAAGATATATTAGAATTATACCAAGTAAAACCCGAAAAAGTAGCCGTTGTTCATCATTCTACTGCCTTCATAAATCATCAACAACCAGATCATTTTCATTTAAAAACACCCGAAAAGTATTTGTTATACGTGGGTGCAAGAAATGACTATAAAAATTTTGATGGCTTATTAAAATCCATAAAACCTGTACTAAAAAAACATTCAGATGTTGTTTTGCTCTGTGCCGGTGGAGGGAACTTTAATGAGAATGAAACTTTAATGCTGAAAATTTTAGGCATTGAAAATCAGGTTGTTCATCAGAATTTTTACAGTGACAATACACTTTTTGCCCTTTATCAACGAGCCATTGCGTTTGTTTACCCTTCTAATTATGAAGGCTTTGGGATTCCAATATTAGAGGCATTTGCCTGTGGCTGTCCCGTAGTTTTGAGTAATAGTTCATGCTTTCCAGAAGTTGCAGAAGATGCTGCTCTTTATTTTGAACCTAATAATAAAGATGATTTGAGTCATAAATTAGAAGAAATTATTTCCAATGAAAATTTGCGTAAATTATTGACAAACAAAGGATTAATACGACAAAAGGCATTTTCAGCCGAGAAAAAAGCAAGAGAAACTTTTGAAGTTTATAAGAGTATTTTATAGTCATAAACTGGTGCTTCTGCATCGACATTAATGAATAGTATTTTTATTGAAGACCAAAATTTCCAAGGAATTTCATTTTCAGAAAAACCGATGCTTAAAGGTGATTATGAAAACTGCATTTTTGCTAACTGTATTTTTGCTAACTCAAGTTTATCTCTCATTAATTTCATCGATTGTGAATTTAAAAATTGTGACTTTAGTTTAGCAGATTTAAAAAACTCTGGTTTCAAGGATATAATGATAAAAGAATGTAAATTGATAGGGGTTAAATTTGAGGAATGTAATGCTTTCGGTTTTGCCATAAATTTTGAAAATTGCCAGTTGAATTTATCATCTTTTTACAAATTAGGACTAAAGAATACACAATTTAAAGATTGTAATTTGGAAGAAGTGGATTTTGGGGAAACGAATTTAGCAAAAGTGGTTTTCAATAATTGTAATTTATTAAGGGCAAAATTTGATAACACAGTTTTAGAAAAAGCCGATTTTAGAACTGCTTATAATTTTTCGATTGACCCTGAAAAAAATAAAATAAAAAAAGCAAAATTTTCATCAACCAGTCTTTCTGGATTATTAGAAAAATACAATATTGAAATTGAATAAATAAAAATGGCGATACCTAAAAATATACTCATATTTGAACCAGATGCAACTGGACATCATTCAGGATACCTAAATCATTTGATTGTTAATTTTCTGAAAAATGATTATTCTTATAAATTAATCGTTTTAGTAAGTCCTGATTTTTTTAAAAAACACGCTCAAATCATACAAAAAACCAATTCTCCAAGAGTTCAATGGGTAAAGATTTCACAAACCGAATTTGTGGAATGGCAAAGACCGAAACTTGTTTTCAAACGGGCAATATTTGAATGGGAATTGTTTTGTCGTTATGCAAAAGAGTACAATGCCATTTTAGGTTTCTTTATGTATATTGATTATTTACAATTGGCTGTACTCTCAAAAAGTTCTCCGCCTTGTCCTATTTCGGGTATTTTATTTCGTCCTACTTTGGTAAATTATGCTACCAATTCGTTGAA
>JACMRQ010000347.1 GCA_014376355.1 Arcicella sp.
AAAACACAAGCATCCGCCACCTCTTCAGGTTGTCCGCCCCGTTTCAAAGGAATAGATTTTGTCCATTCTTCGGTTGCCGATGCGTTTAATTCACCCGTCATTTCGGTTAAAATAAACCCTGGAGCAACGGCATTTGAACGAATATTTCTTGAACCTAATTCTAAGGCCACTGATTTCGTAAAACCGATAATTCCAGCCTTTGAAGCCGCATAATTGGCTTGTCCAGCGTTTCCACGAATACCCACAACTGAGGTCAAATTAATAATTGAACCTGATTTTGCTTTCATCATTGGCTTTATGGCAGCTTTCGTCAAATTGAAAACAGATTTCAAATTTACTTGAATCACTGAATCCCATTGTTCTTCCGACATCCGCATTAACAAACCGTCTTTGGTAATACCCGCATTGTTTATCAATACATCTATTGTGCCAAAATCAGCAAGTACTGAATTCATTAATTCCTCCGCTTGTTTATAATCAGAAGCATCTGAGCGATAGCCTTTTGCTTTTATGCCTAATGCAGTTAATTCAGCTTCAAGAGCCTCTCCTTTTTCTACTGATGAAAGGTAAGTAAAAGCAACACTTGCTCCTTCCTGAGCCATTTTGAAAGCGATTGCACGACCGATTCCACGAGAAGCACCCGTTACTAAAACGATTTTATTCTTTAATAATGCCATTGATTAGTTTTTATTTCGTTGGTTGGGAAATATTTAGAAGTTCAAATTTACAGTAACCTTGGAAGAAGACAAAATTAGCGATTAGCGATTGAGAAATAGGGATACTAAATTAAGCCAATAAAACACATTAATTAACTGACTACTAATTAGTTATAAAAATATCACGCCATTTATTTGAGTGAAGTTATTTTATAATGGTTTTATCCTGTTTATCTATTCCTCTACTTTTAGGATTTTAATAACAAAATTTAAAAATATTTATCAAAAAAATTTCCCAGTTTTGAACTGAGGGATTTTTATAACTTTGCTTTTCCTCCTCCTAAAAACGGACTATTCAACAATTTTTCAACGCCCTCAAAAGGCACAGGTGTTTTGTTATAACCGAAAGTATTTGCTAATGAATTCGTTTTATTATTATCTCCCATCACCATATCCACATCCTGCATCGTCATCTGGCAGGGATGTTCATACCCACAAGCGTGTGAAATTTCAAGAATTTCTTTGTTAATGTTTTTTACATAATTATAAAAACGCTCACTTTTTAACGCTGGATCAATACCCGATTGAAGCCATTTATCGGAAGTTGCTACTCCTGAAGGGCAACGATTGGTGTGACAAATCTGAGCTTGAATACAGCCAATCGAAAGCATAGCTTCACGGCCGACATTTACTAAATCACAGCCCATCGCAAAAGCCATCATTGCTTTTTCTGGAAAACCCAATTTCCCAGAACCAATGAAGACAACTCTATCGGTCAAATCGTATTTTTGAAAGATTTTATAAATTTTCGTGAACCCATAATTGAATGGCAACGAAACATGGTCGGCAAAAGCGTGTGGAGCAGCACCAGTTCCTCCTTCTCCACCATCAATGGTTATAAAATCGGGTCCTTTGCCTGTCCTTGCCATGTATTGCGCTAATTCTTCCCATAATTCTGTTTTTCCAACGGCTGATTTAATCCCAACAGGAATTCCTGTTTTTACCGCCATATCTTCTATAAAATTCACCATTTCTGGAATCGTCGAAAACATTGAATGAAAGGCAGGAGAAATGGCATCTTTCCCCATAGGAATATGACGAATATCGGCAATTTCTTGGGTAATTTTTGCGGCGGGCAACATTCCGCCTTTCCCTGGTTTTGCCCCCTGTGAAAGTTTCAATTCTAAGGCTCTGACGAATGGATTTGCAGTTGTCATTTTGACTAGTTTATCCATTGAAAATTGACCCTCTTCATCACGAACGCCAAAGTATGCCGTTCCGATATTTACAATAACGTCTGAGCCATATTTATGATAAGGAGACAATGACCCCTCACCCGTATTATGGTAGCACCCAAACTTCAAAGCCCCTTTATTTAAGGATTCAATGGCTTTGGCAGATAAAGAGCCGAAGCTCATACCCGAAATATTGATAACTGAGTAAGGCTTGAAAGGACGTTTTCTCTTATGATATTCTCCCATGGTTTTGGCACATGGCACTGCACTAAGATCTATTTTATTGGGGTGGTTTGAAGGCAATTTATGCCCCAACATGGCGTGTTTAATGAAGATATACCCAACCGAATTAAAGTCTTGGTCTGAGCCGTAACCTTGAAGATTATTTTCTTGTTTTGCCGAGGCATAAACCCATGCACGTTCCCCTCGATTGAAAGGTAATTCTTCCCGATTATTAGCAACGAGATATTGACGAATTTCAGGGCCAATTTTTTCGAGCATATACCGTAAATGTCCAATTACTGGAAAATTGTGTTGAATAGTATGACGATTTTGCAAAACGTCTCTGATTGCCAAGATAACCAGGGCAATGGGGAATAATAGCCAGTAGTTCATGAATGAAATTTAGTAATATATTTAATTTTTAGCATCTTGACTCAAAGAAACACCTCCCGAAATAATCATCTTCATGACATCTGATGCGGGTAAATTCAAAGAAGTTAGGCTCGAAGAAGGAACAATAAAAAGTTCTCCTGAAAAGGCATACGAATGTGGACAATAAACTATTACGGAATCTTTAATATCAATAAATTGCAAATCATCTTGGGTTATGAACCCAATTTTTTGAATCCCATTTTCTTTATTGAACACGAATATAACAGGTTGATTAAATTTCTTTTTATCACCTACAAAGGCTCCTACAAGGTCTTTTAAGGACGAATAGATAATTCCAACCAATGGAATTCTAACAATCGCCTCTTCAAATATTTGAACAACAGGCACAGAAATAAAAGTTGAACCCAAAAAGCCAACAATCATAATAATACCAATCAAAACGATTAAGCCTGTGCCTCTGTATTGCACAAAAAATTGGCTATCTAAGGAATCGAGAAGATTGAAAATAATGTAACCCGTTACATAAACAGGGGCAAGTAAAAGTAAACCTTTAACAAAAAAACTAAACAGTTTTGCGGATATTCGCTTGAAGTTGGAGGACATTTTGGATTCCAAGTATGGTTGTATTTTTAGGATATGTTACGTTGTATTTAACTTCTAAAACCTTCTTTTCATTCGGTTTTAAACGAAAACTCCAAGCCAATCGCCCATGAGTGAAATCTATTTCAGCATCAGAACTTTCCAGTATTTCTAATTCTACCTGACCATCTTTTGATGTCGGAATCAAATCTTGTACCGATAACTTTAAAGTCACTTTTTTAGGATTCTTAAATTCAATTTTATATGACCTAAATTCAAAGACCTTTTTACCAACAATTTTCTTTGTATGACCCATAATTAATCGCTTAATTTCTATCTTTTCATTATTTGCTATAACTACGAAAAGTGTATCCTTTCCCACACTTGGAATTTTTA
>JACMRQ010000348.1 GCA_014376355.1 Arcicella sp.
GGCAATGCTGAGTTACTGCCAATAAATCTCTGGTTGAACGGATTATATTAGTAAGGGCAAAGTAAAATAAAAACCCGCTTCAAAATACCGAATAGAGGCTTTTGAAGCGGGTTGAAACTTTTTTTTGAAATTATCTATTCATTGAAACCAAAAACTCTTCATTGGTTTTTGTTCCCTTCATTTGCTGTTGTAAAAATTCCATTGCTTCAACCGAATTCATATCGCTCATGTGTTTTCTTAAAATCCAAACACGTTGTAACGTCTCTTTATCCATCAATAAATCTTCTCTACGTGTTCCAGATGCAGTAATATCAATAGCAGGATACATTCTTCGGTTCGATAATTTACGGTCTAATTGTAATTCCATGTTACCCGTACCTTTAAATTCTTCAAAGATAACTTCATCCATTTTTGAACCTGTATCAATCAAAGCCGTGGCGATAATGGTTAATGAACCGCCATTTTCGACATTACGAGCCGCTCCGAAAAAACGTTTTGGTTTGTGCAGAGCGTTAGCATCCACACCACCCGAAAGAATCTTTCCAGACGATGGAATAACTGTATTATAAGCACGTGCTAAACGTGTAATTGAATCCAAAAGAATCACCACATCATGTCCACATTCCACCATACGTTTCGCTTTTTCCAGCACAATACTGGCAACCTTCACGTGGCGTTCTGCTTGTTCGTCAAAAGTAGAAGCAATTACCTCCGCACGCACACTTCGTTGCATATCCGTAACCTCTTCAGGACGTTCATCAATCAACAAAATTAACAAGTAAACCTCTGGATGGTTTTTAGAAATAGCATTCGCTATCTCTTTAAGCAACACCGTTTTACCCGTTTTAGGTTGTGCTACAATCATTCCACGTTGTCCTTTTCCGATTGGAGCGAATAGGTCAAGAATACGAGTGGAAAATTGGTCTGGTCGAGTAGATAACTTTAATTTTTCTTCTGGAAAAAGAGGCGTTAAATATTCAAAAGGAATTCTGTCACGGATTTCTTCCGTAGTCTTTCCATTAACTGATTCAACTCGTAAAAGGGCAAAATACTTCTCTCCTTCTTTCGGTGGACGAATTGCCCCTCTGACAGTATCACCTGTTTTCAAACCAAATAATTTAATCTGAGATGGCGATACATAAATATCATCTGGGGAAGCCAAATAATTATAATCTGCCGAACGCAAAAATCCATAACCACCGTCTTGCATAATTTCCAAAACACCTTCATTTTCAATGATTCCATCAAATTCACGAATGGCTTGGTTGTAGATAGGTTTCTTAAATCCATTACCAGCCTGACGAGATTCTTGACGAGTTTCAGTCTCTTGTGGAAGCCCAGAATGTTCGTCTGGCGTAATGAATGATGTGTCTACTGAAAAGTCTTCTTCAATATCACTCGGAAAATCTACAATTGGTTCTTCGTCAAAATCGTAAGAATTAACTTCTGCAACTACTTCTTCGGTTGCTTTTGGTTTATCCATAGTTCTCGTTTTTGTAGTTTCTTGTATATACGCAGGCTCAGTTGCTGAATTAGTTTCAGAAGCTGTCATTTCATTTTCGTCTTTTGCGATGCGTATTCTTTTCGGGCGTGGGGTATCTGTTGGCGGAGCAATATCTTTCCTCACTTTTCTTTCTGGTTTGTTATCGTCTTGCATGGTATGATTTATGGCAGGTTTCTTGACATTTTGTGGCAATACCGCCTGTTTGTTGAGTATCTTGTAGATAAGTTCTTGCTTAGGAAGGTCGTTAATTTCTGGAATGGCGTATTCTTTTGCAAGCACACGAAGCTCTGAAATGAGCATCATCTCTAATTTTTCAATTTTATACATAATGATTTATAAAAATATATATACAAAGTAAAAACTTTGCGATTTTGTGGTTAATGGTAAAAAAGGAATTTTATTTTTAATAGAAAGATGGTAAAAATTAAAATCAAATTGGGAAAATTCAGTATGAGATGGATATTTGGCGTTAAGGACTTGTAAACCAATACATTAACGGAAGAAATTACAGGTTAGTGAAATGTTCTACAATGTTAATGCCAATAAATGAGAATATCAAGTTTTTGGGGAATTATTTATAGACAAGTAAATGGTGAGTGCAATTTTTGATAGGTGTTTGAATGGTACAATTATTTATTATAATAAGTCATTTTAATATCATTGTCCAACAATAATTTATAATTCACAAATCACTAATCATCAAAGATATTTTTTTAATTAACGATACTACACTATTTTTGTATAATAAATCAGAATTTACTCAACATGAATCGCAAAAATATTTTAACCATTGCCGCAATCGCTTTATTAGCCGTTGCTTGTAATTATCAAAAGAACAATACTATCAAACAAAGAGATGTTGATGAGGGTGATGAATACGTTTATGGTGTACATCCAGATTCTGCTGCTCGTCAAACTAAAAATAAGTATGCAGCCAAACCTGCCTACGAAGTGAAAGCTAACAAAATTCGTGAAAAACTTTTCGATGATAGCACAAACGCTCAGGGAAACTAGTTTTTGAAAGTACGATTTTACATATTTTCAATAAAAGCGTTACGAAAAAATCTCGTAACGCTTTTTGTATTTCAAAAAAAGAGTGTTATCAACTTATCCCTCTTAATCCATAACTTATAAATAAAGATGAATATTGCACTCGTAACGGGTTCAGCGGGTTTAATTGGTAGCGAAGCCGTTAAATTTTTCTCGGATAAATTCGATTTAGTCATTGGCATAGATAATAATATGCGCCAATATTTCTTTGGTGAAGAAGCTTCAACAGCTTGGAACCGCAGTCGTTTGGAAGAGCAATTTTCTAACTATAAACACTACCAAGCCGATATCCGTGAAGTTCCTCAACTGGAAGTTATCTTTAAGGAATATGGAACGGACATTAAGTGTGTCCTTCACACAGCAGCACAACCTTCGCATGATTGGGCAGCAAAAGAGCCTTTTACTGATTTTTCGGTAAATGCGAATGGAACGTTAAATATGTTAGAAATGACTCGTTTAAATTGCCCTGATGCAGTTTTTATGTTTACTTCAACTAATAAAGTTTACGGAGATAATCCAAATTATTTACCTTTAATCGAAACTGAAACTCGTTTTGAAATTGATGCTAATCATCCTTATTTTGCGAATGGAATTGACGAAAATCATAGCATTGATCATACCAAACACTCATTGTTTGGGGCTTCAAAAGTAGCGGCAGATATTTTGGTGCAAGAATATGGCAGATATTTTGGAATGAAAACTGGCGTGTTCCGTGGGGGATGTTTAACAGGACCAAATCATTCAGGAACGCAATTGCATGGTTTCTTAGCGTATTTAATGAAATGTGCTATCACTGGAAATCATTACACTATCTTTGGATATAAAGGAAAGCAAGTACGTGATAATATTCACTCGTATGATTTGGTAAATATGTTCTGGCACTTCTATCAAAATCCACGTGCGGGGGAGGTATATAATGCTGGCGGAGGACGATTCGCTAATTGCTCAATGTTGGAAGGAATTGCAATTTGTGAAGAATTGACTGGCAAAAAGATGAGTTACAGTTATTCAGAAACTAACCGTGTAGGTGACCATATTTGGTATATTTCAGATTTATCAAAATTTAAAGCACACTATCCAACTTGGAATTGGACTTTTGGCTTACACGAAACCTTGGAGCAAATCCATGATGGGATTTCTTCAAGACTGTAAAAATAAAAGCTCCTCCGTTTAAATTACCGAGGAGCTTTTATTCTATTTCAAAGGAATAATCAATTTCTCGCCACGTTCCGCCAAATCTTTAGTTTTCTTGTTAGCATCCATTAAGGCTTGCTTACTTATTCCATATTTTTGAGCAACAACTCTAAGAACATCGCCAGCTCCAACCGTATGAATGGTTTGAATTTTAACATTTAATTTTGTTACGCCAACTTTAATCCCATCTTGAGAAACGCCTGGATTTAGTGATTGAAGAGTTGACTTACTAATATGATAACGATTGGCTATTCCGTAAAAAGTTTCACCTGATTGAACGGTATGCGAAATCGTTTCACCTTTCGGGATTTCTACTTTCTTAGGTTCTGTTTTTGGTTTTTCTTCTTTTTTAGGGCCTTCCTCCTTCTTAAGCTCTTCTTTCTTTTCTACTTTTTTCTTTTCGTCTTTTGCCACAATATCTTCACCTGTTTCTTCTAAAGGTGCAGGAATCACTACGGCATCAGCACCATTTTGGCCAGATACTTCTATGGAATTGGGTCGTTTACTCACTAACTCATCTTCTTTTGCTCCATCATCCTTCATAGATTGCCAACCCACAAAAAGTAGAGCAACGACCATAGCAATAAGCACGAATAAAGTGATTGTGGGAAGTTTTGAGGATTCTTCAACAGGGCGAGGATTACGGTTTTCTTCCATAATAGTAAGGATTTTTAGGGATTGGATAAAAGAAAAAGGTTAGTTTTTTGACTTTAATTCAGAAACCATTTCGGCTACTTTTTCACTCAATTCAGTTTTATATGTTTGCAATTTAATAGCAATTTCCTGATTTTCAATGCCTAACATCTGAATTGCGAGAATTCCAGCATTTTTTGCTCCATTCAACGCAACAGTTGCAACAGGAACGCCCGAAGGCATTTGTAAAATTGACAGTACAGAATCCCAGCCATCAATAGAGTTGGAGGATTTTACGGGTACGCCAATTACTGGTAAAGTCGTAATAGATGCAACCATTCCTGGTAAATGTGCTGCACCGCCAGCCCCCGCAATAATGACTTTTATGCCACGCTCACGGGCAGTTTGTGCATATTCAACCATTTTTAAAGGTGTACGGTGAGCTGATACAATATCAATTTCGTAAGCTACTCCAAAATATTTACAAATTTCTACGGCTTCTTCCATGACTTTAAGGTCTGAAATACTGCCCATGATGATTCCTATCATTTTCTAATTTTTGATTTATATAGACAAAGTTAATTTTTAAAATTGAAAACCCTCTGAATTAATATTTTCATAGGGTTTTCAATTTCATGCAATCACCTTCAAAGTCTCTTTTACATTTTTAACTTTCATTTTAAGGCTCTCCAAATCCTCATCCACCACCGTTATATGTCCCATTTTACGAAAAGGCTTTGTAACTTTCTTTCCGTATAAGAATGGATAAACCCCTGATATTGAAAGACTTTCATTCATGCCTATATATTTTGCTGTACCTGTATATCCTTCCTCACCCAAAAGATTTACCATTGCCGCTTTTGAGTGTGCTGTAGTATCGCCCAAAGGTAAACCCAAGATGGCTCGGAGATGTTGCTCGAACTGTGAAGTATGATTGGCTCTGATGGTATGATGTCCGCTGTTGTGCGTCCGTGGAGCTACTTCATTTATCAATATTTGACCATCTTTTGTCAAAAATAATTCAACGGCTAATAAACCCACAATGCCCAACTTCTCAGCCGTTTCAATGGCAATGGCTTTAGCTTTTTCATGGATGGCTTCTGATACTTCGGCAGGAGAAAAAAGATATTCTACCAAATTGTGGATTGGATGAAAAACGCATTCAACCGTTGGGAAAGTTTTAATTTCTCCTTGTTCATTTCGGGCAACGATAACGGCTATTTCTTTGTCAAAATCAATGGCTTTTTCTAATAAACTCGGCTGGGTAAATGCCAAAGATAAATCCGTTTCGGAAATCAATTTCTGTACCCCACGACCATCATAACCACCTTTTCCTACTTTGTTAAAAGCGGGAAGAAAATCTATATTTGCTTGAATATCTGCCAAGTTATCTGTCAAAATAAAATCGGATGTAGGAAGATTATTATCTCTATAAAATTGCTTCTGAATACGTTTATCTTGAATAATTTCTAAAACTTCGGGTTGAGGAAACACTTTTTTTCCTTCCGATTGGAGCTTTTTGAGTGCTTCAAGGTTAACATTCTCAATTTCAATCGTAATCACTTCGCAATCTTGTCCGAATTGATAAACTGTGTCAAAATCTTGGAAAGAA
>JACMRQ010000349.1 GCA_014376355.1 Arcicella sp.
CAAAAACCCGATTAGACCGTTTAATGACCTATATTTTAAGGTTAGCTGAATATCAAATGGGTTGATTTCAATTAATAATTGATAATTATGAATTACAGATTACTTCCTCAAAATTATTGACAAATTCCAAAATCTTATGAAACGTAGAGATTTTATACAATATACTTCAGCATCGTTCTTTTTGCCCTTAATTCTTGACGGCTTCGGGGCGAAAGCACATATCCAAGCAACTACGCCTTTCATGAAAGCCATGTTAGATGTTGCGGATGCAAATGACAATATTTTGGTGGTAATTCAATTAGCTGGCGGTAATGATGGTCTAAACATGGTCATTCCACTCGACCAGTATGATACTTATTCATCAGCCAGTTTCAGAGGAAATATTGCCCTTGATCAGAGCAAAATTCTAAAATTGAAAGACACGCCGCAAACTGGATTACATCCTTCAATGACGGGTTTACAGAGACTTTACAGTGAAGGAAAGCTTTCAATTGTGCATTCAGCAGGGTATCCAAATCCAAGTTTTTCACACTTCCGAGCCAGCGATATTTGGTTTACGGCGGTTGATTCTGATAAACTTTCTAACTCAGGTTGGTTGGGTAGATACGTGAGTGATCGTTATCCAGGTTTTCCAGATAGTTATCCGAGTACAACAAATCCAGATCCTTTAGCGATACAGATTTCATCTATATCAGCAACTGTTTTCAATACCGCTTCTATTACCTCCGCCATTGCGATTCAAGATCCTGATACTTTTGCGAGAATCGTGGGAGATAAACCCAATATTAGTCCAAGTCCTTTGCCTAATACAGCAGGAGGAAAATATACCTCTTTTGTTCGCCAACAGCAAACTTCCTCGTTTGCTTATGCAGGACAATTGAAAGTAGCCGCTGGAAAGGGCAAAAACTTGGTAACTTATCCAACCAATAATTCTTTGGCAGATCAGTTAAAAATCGTTTCAAGGTTGATTCACGGAGGTTTGCAGACGAAGATTTATTATGTTACAATTGGTGGATTTGATACCCATGCTGATCAAGTCAGTGCAACCGATACCTCGATAGGAAATCATGCTACCCTGATGCAAAGAGTGTCGGAAGGAATCACCGCTTTTATGGATGATTTAAAAGCTCAAGGCACGCATGACAAAGTGGTGGGAATGACTTTTTCAGAATTTGGAAGACGGGCTATTTCAAACGGAAGTAAAGGAACTGACCACGGTTGGGCATCCCCTTTGTTTGTATTTGGTAATGCCGTAAAAACCCAAATTATCGGTAAGAATCCTGATTTAAAGGCTTTGAAAGATAGCAATATAACTTTACAAAATGACTTTAGACAGGTTTATGCTGCCATTTTGAAAGACTGGATGGGAGCGAGTGATGCGTCAGTGAAAGCGGTTTTGTTAGATAAAACTTTCGACCCATCGCCAATTTTCAAGAATACGAAAGTATTGGGCAATGAGTCAGAAGCACCTTTGGCAGATTTGAATATTTTTCCAAATCCAGCCCAAGCGGAAACTATTATTGAATCGGATGCTTTTGCCAGAAATAATACAGAATTAGTCGTTACAGATGCTTATGGACGTAGTTTTAATACTAATCCAACCCGAATTTCACGCACGCAAGTACGCATAAATGTGAGCAATATGGCTTCTGGAAAATATTTTGTGAAAGTTGATACAGGGGCTGAACCTTTGGTAAAAGCTTTAATGGTAGTTAGATAGAGGTAGCATTTACTCTCAAAATTATTGAATTATTTACAAATAGAAAAGCCACACTGGAAAGCGTGGCTTTTTTCGTTAATTAAGACATATTTTAAAAACGTCATTCAATATAGTTTTGTTTCATACTTGAAAAATTATTAGATTATTTTTCAAAATATATTTATAAAATTCTAAACTCCTCTCCTATTCGTCTTTCTCGCTAAATTTCCCGAAATTTGTCTTAAATCAGAATTACTGATCATTGTTCATTATTAATTTAGTTAAAAAATGCGTCTTCATCGTCCTTTAGTTTTGGCAACCGTCAAGGTGTTACAAGAAATATTCCTTCCAGAAAATCCTCGTCAGGCCGACCGTGTGATTGAGGAAACCTTAAAATCGAATAAACAATGGGGCAGTCGTGATAGAAATTTTATTGCAGAAACCGCTTACGAAATCGTAAGAAACTGGCGTTTAGCTCTTTACGTGACTGATTTGTCGGAAAACAATTTAACTGATACCAATTATTGGCAAATTATAGGAGCTTGGTTAATTATTAAAAATGAACATGAAACGGAAGAGTTATTACCTAAATGGGAAGAGTTTGAGAAATTAGATGCTTCAAAAATATTAGCTCATTATCAAGAAGCACAACAAATTAGAAAAATTCGTGAATCCGTTCCAGATTGGCTTGATGCGATGGGCGAATCAGAATTAGGTTCGGATAAATGGTCAGAAGAAATCAAAGCTTTAAACCAGCAAGCTCCCGTAGTTTTACGAGCAAACACCTTAAAGACTACTCAAAAGGCTTTACAAGATTTATTGAATGAAATTAATATTGAAACAACCGTTTTAGATGAATTACCAGATGCCTTAATCCTCCAAAAACGAAGTAATATTTCAAAAACTGAGCTTTATAAAAACGGTTTTTTTGAAGTACAAGATGCTGCTTCTCAATTAGTTGCTCCTTTTTTAGATGTAAAATTAGGCATGCGAGTAATTGATGCGTGTGCGGGTGCGGGCGGAAAATCATTACACCTTGCGGCATTGATGCAAAACAAAGGTCGAGTTGTGGCAATGGATGTGGAGGAAAGAAAACTGGCGGAACTTTTAAAGCGAGTAAAACGCAATGGTGTTGATAATATTGAAACAAAATTAATTGACGCTAAAACTTTATTGAGTCTCGAAGGTAGTGCTGATAGATTATTGTTAGATGTACCGTGTTCAGGTTTGGGTGTAATTCGTAGAAATCCTGATGCAAAATGGAAACTCACCCCTGCATTTATTGATAATTTACGAAGAATTCAGTGGAAAATTTTATCGGAATATTCAACCATGTTGAAGAAGGGTGGTAAAATGGTTTTTGCCACTTGTAGTTTATTACCTTCTGAAAGTGAAGCACATATTCAAAGATTATTAATCGAACAACCAGATTCTTGGGAGCTTTTATCGGAACGTAGAACATCCCCCGCAACGGATGGATTTGATGGTTTTTATATGGCTTGTTTGTTGAAGAAATAAATGATAAGATATTAGGTAAAAAAACGGGAACTTGATGAATCAGGTTCCCGTTTTTTTTTACCTAATACCTAAAAAATCTATTTAAGCGTTGCTACTGCATTTTTAATACGCTCACAAGCCTCAACTAATTGCTCATCGGCAGCAGCCGTTGAAATACGAATACAATTTGGCGCTCCAAAACTTGAACCTGCTACTGTGGCCACAAAAGAGCCTTCTAAAAGCCACATTGAAAAATCGTCAGAATCTTTAATTAATGTTGTTCCGTCCGATTTCCCGAAGTAATAACTAATATCTGGAAACGCATAAAACGCTCCATCTGGCATATTTACTTTGAATCCTGTGATTTCACGCAACAAACCTACGACCAATTTACGACGACGGTCATACGCTTCTTTCATTTTATAGGCTTCATCTAAAGGACCATTAAATGCCACAACAGCTGCTTTTTGAGCAATTGAATTTGTTCCAGATGTTACTTGTCCTTGCAATTTTTCAACTCCTTCAGCAATCCATTTAGCTGCTGCCATAAATCCAATTCTCCAACCCGTCATAGCATGTCCTTTTGCCACGCCATTTACCGTAATTACCTGATTTTTAATTTCTGGAATTGAACCAATTGAAAAATGACCTTCTTCCGTAAAATTAATATATTCATAAATTTCATCTGCCATTATAAATACATTTGGATGCTTGGCTACGATTGCTCCGATAGCTCTCAATTCTGCCTCCGTATAAACTGAACCAGTTGGATTATTTGGCGATGCAAACATCACCAATTTCGTTTTTGGGGTAATAGCAGCTTCAAATTGCTCAGGGGTAACTTTGAAATTATTATCAAATGCACCTTCCACAATTACGGATGTTCCCTCCGCTAATTTCACCATTTCAGAGTAGGATACCCAATATGGAGCAAAAATCAAAACTTCTTCTCCTGGATTCACCAAAGTAGCAATCACGTTAGCAAGCGTATGTTTTGCACCCGTTGAAACCACAATATTTTCTGGATTCCACTCCACATTGTTATCACGCTTAAGTTTATCGGCAATCGCTTTACGAAGATCAGGATATCCAGCAACGGGCGAATACCCGTGAAAACCATCATCAATGGCTTTTTTTGCGGCATCACAAATATATTTTGGAGTCTTGAAATCGGGTTCACCTACGGATAGGCTGATAACTTTGTGTCCCAAAGCGGCAAGTTCACGGGCTTTTTTTGTCATCCCCAGAGTTGCTGACTCTTCAAGTGCATTAATGCGGTCGGCGAGCGATACTGTTAAACTCATTTTATTTACAATTTTAAATATAATACTGGACTGGTTTTAAAAACTGTACAAAGTTAGGGTGGTATGATGGAAACGGAAAGGGAAAAGGCAATTTATTAAGTTTGAAAAATTTGATTCTACTAAATTTGCAGGAATACAAAATCTATGCAAATACATCTAATTATAATTTTCATCACTGACTATCATTAATGGCGACTTCTATAGAAATGTATTACCTAAATAACTTTCCTGTTGACTAGAAAATGTCGGAGTTTGTAGACTATCATGAGGGTATGAGAAATGCGCACAAATTTGACCCACCTTCGGCATTTTGAACTGGTTCTTCGTCAATTTTAGTGAAAAGTATTTGCTAAGGAATGATAAGTAAGGTACTGAATTCTATGGGTTTACTTTATACGATAATTAAGGAATATTTTTACTATGAAATATTCTCTGAGTCTCCATTTAAGATTTATCAATTGTGATCCCTTTTTCATGGTGAGTAAGGTTGAATCTAACAACAACACAAAGTCTTTTGGTGGTTGATGTTTTTCCATGAGTTCTTTTAAGATGTTATAACTTGAAAAAACGATCCCTTTTATGGTGTTGTGAACATGACAAAATAGTCGATGTTCAATCGAATTGTATTTCAAACTGTATGGCGGGTAATGTGCGATAACTATTACAATACCCAGTTCTTTGGCTAATTCGAGTAGTTTTATTTTAAATATTTGATGGCGATATGAATTTTTACCTCCAGCATCACATAGAATCAGTATATTTCGAGCATCTGGATAAGAATGAATGCCACATGTCCGTG
>JACMRQ010000350.1 GCA_014376355.1 Arcicella sp.
ATTTAATTTGTAAAAGGAGAATGAATTTTCTGTAAAATGGCAACTTTTGAAGATGAAATTGTTAAATAATAATCAATTTTAAAAATCGATTCCCGTGCCTTTCATGAATTTTGAAGATAGTTTAGATTTGCTCGTAATGTATCGCAAACTTACACCAAGATAAGGCGCAGTCGGCAGACTTAAATTTGTTAAAGTTTCATTGGCAGAATTAAAAGTTTTTAAATGTCTAAATGTGCCAATTCCCCCTTCAATACCCAAATTAAAAACATTTAAAATATTAGCATTCGCCGACAATGAAAACCGAATTTGTTGATAATTTTCTCGCCGAATTAATTTCTCAGAAGTAGTATATTCTTGAAATCCAGCACTGTATCCATCGTAAACCGAATTGAAATCTAAATGAAGCCACGGACTTGCTTTATACGTTAAACTTGTTCTGAAAGGTAAAATGCCCGATACTTTCCAATAACTACCTAATGATTTTGTAAAGCCAAAAATGGGAATAATTCTGAATTTTTGATTATAAATAATAGCAGTCCCATAAAGAATTTGCGTTTTTAATCCCAAGATTCTTAATCGGGCAGCCCCGCCATAGAAATAAGGTTGAGGATTAAAAAATGTTTCATTAGATTGAGTAATTCCACTACCAATACCATATAACCAAAATTTTTCTCGTAAACTGGCTTTTAATTGAATAAATGTTGCTCCAAACGTCTTATAACCACCTTCTGGTTTTTCTAAACCATTAATGGTTGGGTTAATTTGAGATACATTAGTGATTAAAAGATTATGTCGTGCTTGAATATCTAATTTTTTTCCGAAACCAAAACCCGTTGAAATTTCTGTACTTAATGGAATAATCCCCATTGCTGTCGTCCGATTAAGACCAAATTTTGTTCCATTTTCTGAAACTGTTTCGGGTATATATTCCGCCCGTAAAGTAATATTTGGATAAAATAATTGACTCAAAGAAGGCGTTTGAGCGAGACAGTTTAGGGCAGAAAAATAAGCTGTCAGAAAAAATAGAATGATGAATTTTTGTAAAAACATATTTTGAGGATTTTGAAATAAACGTTTTTCTGTTTTTAAAAGTATTGTAGGTAAAATTTAATTTATCCGTTAAATTGTATAAATTTGAGATTGAAAAACGTGAAAAAATAATTATATGGAATTTTCAGAAAAAGAAATTGCTCCCTTAGCGAGCCTTGATGTTTGGGAAGATGATGTTTTGCTACGTTATCCCGAAGAATCTCAACAAAAATCAAAGCAAGATTATCGTAATTACGACAGTCCTGAAAGAGATACTGTGCGTGAATTTTATCGCTTGAATCACAAGTTTCAAACCTTTGATTTTGTAAAAGAAAAACAAGCGGAGTTCTTGAAGTTTAACAAAACTGAAATGCCCATTTGGGAGGCTTTTGATTTTCTAAATACGCTCGTAGATGATTCTGACCCAGATACATCCCTCGATCAATGGCAACATTTATTGCAAACTTCCGAAGCAATTAGAGCCGATGGACATCCAGATTGGTTTGTATTAACAGGATTGTTGCATGATATGGGAAAAGTTTTATGCCTTTTTGGCGAACCTCAATGGGCTGTAGTTGGTGATACTTTTCCAGTAGGTTGTAAGCCTTCTGATAAGATTGTTTATCCAGAATATTTTGAGCTAAATCCTGATAAAGACAATGAATTGCTCAACACTAAATATGGCGTTTATGAACCTAATTGTGGTTTACGAAAAGTTGATATGTCATGGGGACATGATGAATATTTGTATCAAATGGTGAAAGATTATTTGCCAGAACCTGCCTTATATATGATTCGTTACCACTCATTTTATTCGCAACATCGTGAGGAAGCATATAATCATTTGTTGGATGCTCATGACCATGAAATGTTTGAATGGGTGAGGAAATTTAATCCTTATGATTTATACTCAAAATTGCCAACTCCGCCTGACACAGAGGCTCTGAAGCCCTATTATAAAGAGTTGTTAGCCAAGTATTTACCAGCAACATTGAAATTTTAAGTACCTTAAATAAATGCTAAAGTCGCTATGATGTTAAAAGAATCTCACTTTGCGTCATAGCGACTTTATACCTAGTTTCCGTTGGTATTTTAAAAAGAAATATAAGACATAATAAGTTTTATCCGTAATTTGCGAGAAACTTATTAACCATAATGTCCAGAAAATACTCCATTATTATTCCTGTCTATAATCGTCCTGACGAAGTTGAAGAATTATTGCAATGTCTTGTAAATCAAAGCTATACAAATTTTGAAGTTGTCATTATTGAAGATGGTTCAGTCATAAAATGTGATAACGTTGTTAAAGCATTTCAGCATAAATTAGAAATTAATTATTATTTCCAACAAAATACTGGACAAGGTTTTGCTCGAAATACGGGTTTCAAATACGCTAAAGGAGAATATTTTGTTGTCTTAGATTCGGATGCTTTAATTGAAAATAATTATCTTCAAATCGTTGATAATCAACTGAATACTAATTTTTTAAACTTATACGGAGGTCCAGACCGTGATCATCCAAATTTCTCTCCTATCCAAAAAGCCATTAGTTATTCCATGACATCAATCTTCACAACGGGTGGAATTCGGGGAAGTGAAAAGAATTTAGGAGGAACTTTTCATCCTCGTAGTTTCAATATGGGACTTTCAAGAATGGTTTGGGAGCAAACGCAAGGCTTTAAAATTACCAGAATGGGCGAAGATATTGAGTTTTCAATCCGTGCTATTTCTCTGGGTTTTCGGTCGGGATTAATTCCTGAAGCTTTCATTTATCACAAACGCAGAACCAGTTTTTCGCAGTTTTTTAAGCAATTAAAATTTTTCGGAAAAGCCCGCATAAACATCAGCCGTTTCTTCCCGAAAGAACTCAAATTAGTGCATACATTTCCCATGCTTTTCACGTTGGGATGTCTTTCGATTCCGTTCCTTTACCTGATTTATAAACCTTTTTTTTATGTAGGGATTATTTTTTTAGTACTCTATATTTTATTAAATTTCATTGACTCAACTTTCAAAAATAAAAGCCTAAAAGTAGGTTTTTTGAGTATTGTAGCCGTTTTTGTTCAATTATTTGGTTATGGCATTGGTTTTATGATGGAAGGTTGGAAACGAATATTTGAAGAAAAAGGATATAAACAAACGGGAGAAAGGATTGAATATCCTTCTTGATAAATAATAAATTAAAACCCATATCAAAATGAAAAAATACTTAATTCCTTTCCTATTTTTAATTTTTTACCAATCAGACGCTCAGTTTTTCAAAAAAGATAAGGGTTTGGCTCATACTTTTTCGATTGTGGCACGTGATGAAAAAACGGGTGAAATTGCCGTTGGTGTTCAAAGTCATTGGTTTAGCGTTGGGACTTCTGTTTCTTGGGCGGAAGCTGGGGTTGGAGCAGTTG
>JACMRQ010000351.1 GCA_014376355.1 Arcicella sp.
GGGTTTATTTTAACCGAAATGACGGGTGAATTAAACGCATCGGCAACCGAAGAATGGACAAAATCTATTCCTTTGAAACGGGGCGGACAACCTGAAGAGGTGGCGGATGCTTGTGTTTTTTTAGCCTCTGATATGTCAAAATACATCACTGGACAAGTGCTTCAAGTGGATGGCGGAATGCTTACTTAAGCGTTATCAGTTATCAATAAACAGTCATTAACTTCTTAAATGACTGTTTATTGACTACTTTTATTTACTGATAACTGATAATTGTTTACTGATAATTGTAACTATGAAATTCGATTTTCTTTTTCAAACCTCACCTTGGTTTATTCCTCTTTGTTTATTGGCTGGTGGCTTGTATGCTTTTGTTTTGTATCAAAAAAATGCAAATTGGAGCATGACCCAAAATCTTCTGATGAGTGCCTTTCGGTTCTTATCAGTCAGTTTGTTATGCCTTTTATTATTGAACTTTTTGATACGTCAAATTACCCAAACTGTTCAAAAGAAAACCGTTGTTTTAGCGATTGATAATTCACAATCCATGAACGTTTCTGGGCAGAAAACTTTATCGGATTTGATGATTAACCTTAATAAATTAAAAGAAGATTTAGTTGAAAAAGAGTATAATGTTGCGTTCTCTTCATTAAACGAAGAAACTAATCAAAATCTTGATGGGTTAAAATTTGATAAGAAAACTACGAATTTATCGGGTTTACTTTCGGGAGTAAAAAATACTTTTGAAAGTGAGAATTTGACTGACGTTGTTTTGATAACCGATGGTATTGCCAATCAAGGCATTTCTCCGGCCTCTGAGAATTTTAATTTTGTTGTTCATACCGTCGGATTAGGAGATACTATTCCTAAAAAGGACCTTGCCGTAAAGTCGGTTTATGCTAATAAAGTGGCGTATTTGGGCAATAAATTTCCAGTACAAGCAGATGTTTCTGCGTTTGGTTTTTCTGGAAAAAGTGCAAATGTATATTTGAAGCAAGGAGGGAAAATACTTGATAAACAGAATGTCGTTTTTAAGCAAAATGATGAAGTAAAAACGGTTTCGTTTAATACGACTGCCACACAAATTGGTGTACAACATTTGGTGGTTGAGGTAGATATTTTAGGCGGTGAATTTTCGAATCGGAATAATCATCAAGATGTTTATGTGGAAGTGATTGATGGAAAGGAGAAAATTTTACTGCTCGCACTTTCACCACATCCAGATATTAAAGCCTTGAAAAGTATTATTGAAAAGAATGAGAATTATGAATTAGATATTAAAATTTTGACGGAAAATCCGAATCCTGACGTTCTCTCAAAATCGTATGATTTATTGATTCTTCATCAATTACCCGATTATTTTAATTCTTATGCTAACCTTTTTAAACCTATTATTGACAAAGGTACGCCCACGATGTTTGTTTTAGGAAATCAATCTGGGACTACTTATTTGAATCAGCTAAATCAAGTAATGCAAATTAGTTCGCAAGCTGGGCAGAGTGATAAAGTTACAGGAACATATAATCAAGCCTTCAAATCATTGAATTTTGATACGGAGAAAATGCAATTAATTAATAAATTACCGCAAATTTCAGTACCATTTGGCGAGTTTAAATTATTACCAAATTCAGAGGTTTTATTGTACCAAAAAGTAGGTTCTGTACAAACGCAAAAGCCGCTTTTCGTTGTAAATACTGGAGCAAAAAAGTCGGCAATTTTTACTGGAGAAGGACTTTGGTCTTGGCGTTTAGAGGAGTATCAACTAACTGAAAAACAAGAAGTTGTGGACGATTTAGTCTTGAAAGTTTTACAATTTATTTCAGCCAAAGATGATAAACGAAAATTAAGAGTTTATCCAATTAATACAGAATTCTTATTAGGTGAAAAAGTGGTTTTCGAGACGGAGATTTATAATGCCATTTATGAGAAATTATATAATTTTCCCATCAAATTAGAAATAAAAGATGAGAAAGGGATAACTCGTAATTTTAGTTATTCAACTACGGCTGATAATTCTAAATTTGAAATCAGTTCTTTGCCTGCGGGAGTGTATCGTTACCGTGCCAGTACGACCGTTTTGGGAAAGTCAGAATTATCATCAGGTGAATTTGTAATTAGAGACATTCAATTAGAAAATTTGAATCTGACGGCAGATTTTGATGTTTTACGACAACTTTCGGCAAAAACAGGCGGGAAGTTTTTCAAAAACAATCATTTCGAAGAAATCAAGCAAACTATCTTAAACCATAAAGTCACAGATAAAATTGATGCAACAGAAGACTTAAAAGAAATGATAAATTTACGTTGGATTTTCTTTTTGATATTGGGGCTTTTAACGGTTGAGTGGGTGATGAGAAAGTATTTAGGAGGGTATTGATTTTAACACATAAAAAATATGAACATAGGAGATAGAGTACGCCTCATGCGAGGAAAAGAAGAGGGAATAGTTACCAAATTATTGGGCAATAATATCATTGAAATAGAGATTGAAGATGGTTTTACTATACCCGTAAAAGCTAATGAAGTGGTGATCATCAATGCTTTAGAACAAAAAATATTTAATCCAACACCAGCCTCACGCATTGAACCTCGAGTAATTGACAAACGCCAAGTGGCGAATGAAATTTTATCGAATCGTGGGATTTATATGGCTTTTGTGCCTGTTAATGACCGTGAACTTTCCCAGCATCTCATCAACAATACTGATTGGGATTTACCTTTTATGCTTTCGTCGGGTTCGGATCCACACCACAAAGGTTTGGCTTCGGGCGTATTGAAACCCAAGACTTCAATTAAAGTACAAAGCCTTTTAATTAAAGATTTTGACGAATGGGGAACGTTTGTATTTCAAGCATTTTTCTACCGATTAGCATTCATGAAATTGCCAGAACCTTTGATAAAACGTTTGAAATTTAGGGTAAATACCTTCTTCAAAAATCAGTCAAAAGCTCCCTTGTTGGACGTTGATGCTCATTTATTTCAGATGGATGCGGAAGATTCGGTTACGCCAGTAAATCTGAAACTCGACCCCGCAAAAATTGTGGAGCAGATGTTTGAAAAGCAAGCTCCAGAACCAATGATTTTGCCCCCAAAGCCCTCGTTGTCAATTGATTTACACATTGAAGTTTTGACAAAAGATGCTTGGGCTATGTCAAATGCGGAGATGTTAACCTTACAAATGGGAACGTTTGAAAGACAATTCGAAGCCGCTATTGCTAACGGAATGGATGAAATTATTTTTATTCATGGGGTGGGAAATGGCGTTTTGCGTAACGCCATTCATAAGCGATTGTCAGGTAATAAAAATGTGCAATATTTTGAAGATGCTCAGAAAGAGAAATTTGGATATGGGGCTACTAAAGTGAGAATTAAATAACAAAATGAAACAAACCCTGATAATACTAACAACAGCCTTAATTTTTCAAAGCTGTGCCAGTTCAACTACATCGTCTAATGGAGGATCATCCACAACTGTTACACAGTCAAATCCAGAAGCGCCGAAGGAATCATATCTTTATAAAGGAAAACAAGTGGAAAAAAATGTTTCGACCATCGGCATTCCTTTTGAAATCTCGATGGCTGACGTTGAACGTCAAATTAACGCCTCGGTAAAAGATTTGGTTTTTGAGGATAATAGCATGGAAGACAATAATTACGACAACTTTATGTGTAAAGTCTATAAACGTGATAATATTGTCGTAACTACGCAAAATGAGGCTTTTACTTTCAATGTTCCCTTAAAGGTTTGGGCGAAAGTTGGCTATAAAGTGATGGGAATGAGTATTCCTCCGCAAGAATTGAACTTTGAATTTAATGTAAAATTTGGTTCAAAATTTTCCATTGCCCCAAATTGGGAAGCGAACGTTCAAAGTTTTCCAATTGGGTATGATTGGATAAAAAAGCCGACGGTTCGATTGGCAGGTTTTGATATTTCATTGGCTGGATTGGTCGAAAGAGCCTTGAATTCAAAACAAGATGCTATTTTGAAGGCTCTGGATGATGCGGTGCGTAAGAATGTTGAAATCAAAAAATACATCGTTCAAGCTTGGAACACTGCCATGCAACCGTATTTGCTTTCTGAAAAATATCGTACTTGGTTGAAAATAACTCCAACGGAATTGCAAATGACTCCGCTTACTTCGATTAATAATAAAGTGAAAGCAACGATTGGAATTAAAGCAATTACGGAGACGGTTACGGGAGCAAAACCCACTTTTTTACCCGTTATTACGGTGCCAGACTTAAAATTAGTTGCTTCCATTCCAGATGATTTTCAAGTGGGTATTATGGCTGAAATTCCGCTAAGTGAAGCCACAAAACTGACGGGGGACACTTTAATTGGGCAAAATTTTTCTTTTAAAGATGGTAAATATAATGTGCAAGTCACAGACATTGATATTTATGGAGACAATGAAAAAATGGTTATTAAATCTGGATTGAAAGGGAATATAAATGGTAAGATTTATTTCAAAGGTACACCCGCTTATGACCCAATTAAGAAGACCGTTTACTTGGATAATTTTGATTATGACCTCCAAACTAAAAACTTTTTGGTCGGCACTGCCAATTGGCTATTTCAAGGCGTTTTTGCCAAAAATATGAAGGAGTCCATGACTTTCAATATCGGCGGGCAAATTGATGAGATGAAAAAACAGATGCAGGCTAATTTGAATAAACAAGTTTCAAAAGGGGTAACGCTCCATGGAAATGTGCTTGATTTAACGCCAGATAAGGTTTATTTAACACCCAATTCAATTATTTGCGTCATAAATGCGAAAGGAAAATTGGATATAAAAATTGACGGACTTTAAGAAATTTTAAAACTAAAATAAAACCAAAACGGCTCCGAGGAAATCCTCGGAGCCGTTTTGGTAAAAATAAGTCTATAAGCCGCATCCTGTCAGTGCCGAAACACCGTCTTATCATTTATCTCGACGCACCGTCACCGATACGCTCTATCAACCTACCCACTGACATCGGGCGAGCAGCCCCTTTTTAGTTATCAATTATCAATTAATGGTTAATAGTTTACACTATTTATTCTTAATTTTTTATTGATAATTATCTCGTCAGCCTATTTGGTCTTTCAACTCATGAGGTTTACCTATGCCCCCAATGTTGCCATTGAGGCGGTAGGCTCTTACTCTACCTTTTCACCCTTACCCTTGCAGGCGGTAATTTTCTGTGGCACTTGCTGTTACGGATTCGTCACCAAATCCGTACCTTCCCGTTAGGAAGCATGATGCTCTACGTTGTGCGGACTTTCCTCCCCCGAATAAACGAAGGCGATAAGACGACTTATTTTCTTTACAAAGTTAGGGAATCGTTCAGTAGTAATTGGTAATCATTTAATTGTTTTTGAAATTATTTAAAATAACGTCTTGTCAACTCCTTAAAATTAACTATCTTTGCACTCCAATTTACAAATACCATAACCGAAGGACGGGTTCCTTCACTAAAACGTAAATAACAGATGGCTGTTAAAATTAGATTAGCACGTCGTGGACGTAAGAAATTAGCAATATACGATATCGTAGTTGCTGACGCAAGAGCTCCACGTGATGGTAAATTCATCGAAAAAATCGGTACTTACAATCCAAA
>JACMRQ010000352.1 GCA_014376355.1 Arcicella sp.
AGAAACTAATTACCGGTAACTACTTCCTAACCGCAACAACAACATTCCCATCATTAACACCCTTCCAACCGACAATTTCAAAAGGGGAATTTGCTTCAAAAATAATTGATAAATTACGTTTCAAATCGGAATATTTTAAATTGTATATTTTTAGCTTTTTGCTCATAAACTCTATTCCTGAATAATCCTTTATTTCCGCTTTTGCTTCATGAATCTTCGGGTTTTTTCTAACTGATTGCCAATAGTCAAAACTTGGAATAAACTCAACATCTCCTGTTGGTAAATCTTTGGGATTCATTCTAATTTTTGCCCATAATTCGTCTTCTAAATTTTTTCTTTCTAAAATAGAATAATGATTTGCTCGTTCTTGAAAAGTATTTTTAGATTCAATTTCGTAAGATTTTGGAATCTGAGATAATTGTAAAAATGAATTACTCATTGGTTCTTGGACGGAATTGATAACTTTCATCGCATGAGGACGAAGTGATAAATTTAATGGCAAATATGCCGAGGTCATAGTAGAATAATCATAATTACTTTTATAAATTTTGCTCGTAAAATCTGACCGTAAAGTTTGGATTGAATCCGTTTTATTTACACCTTCAACGTAGTAGATGCTGAACGTCAAAGTGCTTTCACCAATGGAAATAAAATCTTCTTTCAATTCATATTTTGCAACTTCAATTTTATTGTTTTTCCAGTAATCAGTAAAAATTTTATTGGTTTCTTGATTGATTGGTAAAACCGTTATTACTTTCAGGGTTGGTTCTTGTTGGAAAATGGTAGCTTTTTTGGCGAAGGCATAAATGACTGCCAAGGTAATACAAATTGCCAAAAAATTATTTCTAATAAATTTGTTCATATTGTTGTTGAATAAGTAGGTTGGCAATTTACACAATTTCGTTAAATTTGTTCAAGTAAATTATATTTTATCAAGTACAAGAAGCTTTGTCTTAAAACGTAGGCTTTCTTCCAAATAGTTAATTAATATTTATCAATAAACCATGAAAAAAATCTCCAAAATTCTCACATTATTTGTCGCTCTATTTCCATTTTTTTTGAATGCCCAAATTGAAAAAGCCCCTCCACGTGCAGAAGGCGAAGGTCAATTTAATCGACTGATTATCAGAGGCATAAACCTTATCAATGGTACAGGTTCTCCTATGCAGGGGCCTTGTGATATTGTAGTAGAAAAGAACAAAATCGTTGAAATTAAAATCGTAGGTTATCCAGGTGTTCCGATTGACCCAAAGAATCGTCCGCAATTAAATGCGGGAGATAAGGAATTGGATTGCACGGGTATGTATATGCTCCCAGGTTTTGTGGATATGCACGGACATATTGGCGGAAAATCGCAGGGAACACCAGCGGAATACGTCTATAAATTGTGGCTCGGACATGGTATTACAACCATCCGTGACCCATCCGCTGGGAATGGTTTGGACTGGACGCTTGACCAAAAAATGAAGTCCTCAAAAAATGAAATTACAGCCCCTCGAATTTTGGCTTATACCGCTTTTGGGATGGGTTCAAAGGAATCAATCACCACGGCAGAACAAGCCAGAACTTGGGTGGAAGAGAATGCTAAAAAAGGTGCAGATGGCGTAAAATTCTTTGGAGCAAGACCCGAAGTGATGGAAGCAGCTTTACGTAGAAATAAAGAATTAGGTTTACGTTCTGCCTGTCATCATGCACAGGTTGATGTGGCTCGTTGGAACGTTTTAAGTTCGGCACGTGCGGGTTTAACTTCAATGGAACATTGGTATGGACTTCCAGAAGCACTTTTTGACAATCAGACCATTCAAGATTATCCAGCAGATTATAATTATTCCAACGAACAAAACCGTTTTGAAGAAGCAGGAAAATTATGGAAACAGGCCGCTAAACAAGGCTCAAAACGTTGGAACGAAGTAATGGACGAATTATTGAAATTAGATTTCACGATTGATCCAACTTTCAATATTTATGAGGCAAATCGTGAACTAATGTTGGCTCGCCGCTCTGAGTGGCATGAGGAATATACTTTACCTCAATTATGGCGTTTTTATCAGCCTTCAAGGGTTTCGCACGGATCATATTGGCAGGAATGGGGAACGGAACAGGAGGTGCAATGGAAGGAAAATTATAAAATTTGGATGGCTTTCGTGAATGAATACAAAAATCGGGGCGGACGGGTTACAGCTGGCTCAGATTCGGGATTTATTTTCCAATTATACGGCTTTGCTTACATCCGTGAATTGGAATTATTGCGTGAAGCGGGTTTCCATCCTTTGGAAGTAATTAGAGCGGCAACCCTCAAAAGTGCAGAGGCCTTGGGCATGGCAGATAAAATTGGTTCAGTGGAAGTAGGTAAGTTGGCAGATATGATAATTATGGAAGAAAATCCCTTAAAAAATCTTAAAAATCTCTACGGAACGGGTGCCATCAGATTGACTGAAAAGAATGAAGTTATTCGTGTTGGTGGAGTGAAATATACTATTAAAGATGGTGTAATCTATGATGCCAAAAAACTATTGGATGATGTCAAGAAAATTGTAGCGGATGCTAAAAAGAAGGAAAACTTTGAGATTTTTCAGCCGGGGATGGAGAAGAAAGGAGGAAAAATACAAGGAAGTAAAGATTAATTTTAAAAATTTATAATGATATTAATTCTGTGTATTTAAATAATTATTACTCTTTATCAACAAACCATGCTTACTTGTCAAAAATCACTTTTCAGCCTCGAAGAAGGCATTCATTATATCAATTGTGCCACCATGTCACCCAATCTAAAATCAGTAGAACAGGCTGGTTTTGACGGAATTAAACGTAAATCAAATCCTCAGAAAATTACGCAAGAAAGCTTTTTTGAAACAACTATTCCCGTTCAAAAAGCCTTCGCTAAACTGATTAATTGTGACGACTTTGAACGTATTGCCATGATTCCTTCTACCTCCTATGGTATGGCAATTGTAGCGAGAAATTTAGGATTTAAACCTAACTTAAAATCAGGTCAGGAAATTTTAATGGTTCACGAGGAATTCCCTTCAGATGTTTACGCTTGGGAGGAAGTTTGTATGGATAAAGGCTTGAAAATCAAGACTATCCTCCCTCCTACTGAACTCGAAAATCGGGGTAAAATTTGGAATGAAACCCTTATCAATTCCATTACCACCAATACTTGTTTGGTTGTGATTTCTCCCACGCATTGGGCGGATGGAACTCGCTTTGATTTAGAAGCAATTGGTCGGCAGTGCAGGTTATACGGAGCTTTATTTATCATTGATGGAGCTCAGTCCATTGGAGCTTTACCCATTGATATTCAATTATTTAGACCCGATGCTATTATAAATGCGGGCTATAAATGGCTGCTTGGACCTTACTCAGCGGGGGTTGCTTATTTTGGCGAATATTTTGATACGGGTTCATCTATTGAACGCAATTGGATTAATCGGGTTGGCTCGGAAGAGTTTAAGAATTTGGTGAATTATCAAGAACATTATCGTCCAAAAGCTGACCGTTATAATGTGGGAGAAAGAAGTAATTTCATCTTAAACCCAATGCTTGAGACCTCCCTCAATCAAATTTTGGATTGGGGTGTTGAAAATATACAGAATTACTGTAAAAATCTGTTGGAAGAACCCCTGAAAAACCTACAATCAAAGGGATATTGGGTTGAAGACGAAGCCTTCAGAACGCATCATTTAGTAGGGTTGCGAGTACCAGCTGGAGCAGATATTAATAAAATTCAAACGGAATTAAAACGCAGAAATGTTCAAGTTTCTTTTCGTGGAGAAGCCATTAGAATTTCTCCGCACCTTTACAACGACCAAACAGATATTGATTTATTAATGGAGGCACTTTTAACAGTTAAAAATTAATAATTAAAAAATGCCGATTTAGAATTATAAATTCCAAATCGGCATTTTTAATTGTTTACCATTAATTATCCAATGCTACTTAAGGATTAATTATTTAGGCATTAATACAGTGTCAATCACGTGGATAACTCCATTACTTTGGTTCACGTTGGCAATTGTAACTTTCGCCTTTCCACCTTTCTCATCAGTAAGTATTACATGTTTACCTTTCAAAGAAGCTGTCAAAGTTTCACCTTGAACTGTTTTCATTGTAGCTTTTCCACGACCAGCCTTAATTTTGGCAATAATGTCAGCTGCAGTTAATTTTCCAGCTACAACATGATACGTAAGTATACTTGTAAGTGTACCCTTATTTTCTGGCTTCACCAATGTTTCTACCGTTCCAGCAGGCAATTTATTGAATGCTTCATTTGTTGGAGCAAAAACCGTAAATGGTCCTGCACTTGAGAGAGTTTCTACTAAACCTGCAGCCTTCACAGCGGCAACCAATGTAGTGTGATCTTTTGAATTCACCGCATTTTCAATGATATTTTTTGTTGGATACATCGCTGCACCACCTACCATCACTGATTTTTGTGCAAATGAAGTTGCTGATACAAATGCTAAAGCGAATACTAATGCTAATTTTTTCATTGTTAATTAATTACGGAACGCCGTATCGTTTTGTTAAAGATTAAGTAATAATTTCTAATTGTACTAACTAACGATAAAATAAATTGTTTGGATTTTATTTTTAAAATATCATTTTTTATCAAGTCTTAAATTGAAACTCTTCAATAAAATAGAGCTTAGGTCATCGTTAAATTAATCATTAGAATTTAAAATCTCCTACCTATCCTTATCATTAAGCTAAACCTACTTGGTAAATAAGTATTTATCAAAACATGGGAATTATATAATTAATACTTTTAATTGTGTAAGGACTTGACGTTTAATATCCTCAACTTTACATTATGTGTAGAAAATATGAGCTAGCCATAGAATTGGAAATTATTAAAATTACACGCTGCTGTTATCTAAAGTTACGAACACATAATGAAATTATACATCAAATATATGGTCAGTAATCGTTGCAAAATGGTGGTAAAGGAAGCATTGAAAGATCTTGGTTTACATTTTGTTATGGTTGATTTGGGAGAGGTGGAAATTATGGAAAAAATTACGTTTCAACAACGTGATAGGCTAAAAGATACTCTTTTCAATGCGGGACTCGAATTAATGGATGATAAAAAATCCATTCTAATTGAAAAAATAAAGAATACAATTATTGAAATGGTTCATCATTCAGAAGAAATGATACAGGTAAGTTTCTCTGCTTACCTAAGCGAAAAGCTAAAGCATGATTATACCTACATGGCAAATCTTTTCTCAGAATTTCAAGGAACAACTATTGAACAGTTTATCATATTACACAAGGTTGAAAAAATAAAAGAATTATTAATTTACGGAGAACTGAATATAACAGAAATCGCCTATAAAATGAATTACAGTAGTAATGCCCACTTATCGAGTCAATTCAAGAAGGTTACAGGTCTAACTCCCTCCCATTTCAAACAATTGAAAGAAAAAAGAAGGAGACCAATTGAAGAAATTTAACCGTTATTTTAAAGAGTTAAAATGAACATTTCAGAATCCAAAAAATATTTAGAAGAATTAAATAACGTATTTTCACAAGCACCCATGACCGTCAGGATTATTAGTGCTAAAGATTATATCGTTGAATTTGCCAATGATTTTTATTTAGATATTGTTGGTAAAAAGTCAGACATAATTGGCAAATCTCTTTTCGAAACGTTTCCAGAACTTATTTCACAAGGAATTAAAGAAATTATTGATAATGTCTTTGCAACGGGTGTTCCTTACATCGGTAAAGAGTTTCCGTTATATATTATCAAGAATAATGTGATGGAAAAAGGCTATTTCAATTTTGTCTATAAACCATTACGAGAACTGGATAATACGGTTACAAAATTGCTTTTGGTTGCCACCGATGTTTCAGAACAAGTTAATTATTATTTGAAAAGTCAGGAAGCGGAGCATATTTATCAGGAATTGATTTACACTTCACCTTTCATGATGGCAGTTTTCAAGGGAGAATCTATGATTATTGATATTGCTAATGGTGCTATTTTGGAATCGTGGGGTAAAGGAAACGATATTATTGGTAAATCTATTTTTAAGGTTATGCCCGAAATTATTGAACAGGGGTATGAAAATTTACTTTTAAAGGTCTTCAAAACGGGTGTTCCATTCTTTGCCTATGAACAAGCCGTTAAAATTGTGCGTCATGGAACAATGGAAACGAAGCACTATAATTTTGTTTATCAACCGCAACGCAATGTAAATGGCGAAATAGAGGGCGTTGCTGTGATTGCCAACGAAGTTACAAATCAAGCACTTTTGCATCAAAAATTATTAATGAATGAACGTCTTTTTCGCAATTTAGTTGAAAAAGCTCCTTATCCAATTTGTATTCTGAAAGGGGAAGAGATGATTCTAAACGTGGTCAATTTTCCTATGCTCAAAATCTGGAATGTTGATGAAAAAGCTATCGGAAAGCCACTTCTGGAAATTGTCCCTGAATTGAAATCACAGCCTTTTATGAGCTATTTATTGGCTGTTTTGCATACAGGCGAAGTATATTACGGCAATGAGGAAGCCGCCCATTTTAGTAGGGAGAACGGAAAGGTAGAAACTATCTATTTCAACTTTATTTACCAACCGTATTACGAAAATGATGGAATCCATTCGGGTGTAATTGTGATGGCAACGGATGTAACCGAACAGGTTATTTCCCGCAAAAAGATAGAGATGCAGGCAGTAATGGTAGAAAGCCTATTGATGAAAGCCCCTGCATTTGTCTGCACCCTCGTTGGCCCCGACCATGTGTATGAAATCGTAAATGAACGCTATCAATCTTTGTTTGGGAAACGACAAATTCAAGGTAAACCAATAATGGTGGCACTGCCTGAATTGGAAGGGCAAGGCATTGATTTAGTTCTTGATAATGTTTACAAAACTGGTGAAATTTTTTTAGGCATTGATGTTCCAATCACCTTAGCTCGTGATGAAAATTTAGCTCCTGAAGAACGCTTTTTTAACTTTAGTTATCAACCCATGTACAATGAGAATGATGAAATTTATTCCATTTTAGCATTTGGGTATGAAGTAACATCTCAAGCATTACTTAACAAAAAAATTAAGGAAAGCGAATCACATTTTAGGATGATTGCCGAGTTGATGCCCGAAAAAGTGATTAACGCAACACCCGAAGGAAACGTTATTTATTTTAATAAAAGTTGGTATGATTACACTGGGGCAAGTTTTGATGAATTAGTGCATGAAGGTTGGATCAAGTGGGTTCATCCTAATGATGTGCAGGAAATCCTTGAAAAATGGGAGTATTCCATTAAAACGGGTGCTGATTTCGATATGGAATTACGAATGTTAAACCATAAAGGGCAATATAGATGGCACTCCAGTAGGGCAAGAGCCGTAATTGGTGAAGATGGGAACGTAAAACTTTGGATTGGATCAAATTCAGATATTCAACTGCAAAAAGAGCAAACCCAGGCATTAGAAGAAGCAGTGGCATCAAGAACCGTCGAATTACAAAAAGCCAATGAGGAATTACTGAAGCGAAATCAGGAAATTACTCACAATATGTACAATAAACGGTTTTTAACCGAATTTTCTGAAAGGTTTTCAGGTAATAAACTTTCCAATGAATTCTTTGATTCGGTGGTTCAGTTCATTTCGGATGTAACAGGTGTAGATTACGTCTATATTGGTAAACTCGAAGAGAACAAACTAAATATGCAGACTATTACTATGACTGCTTCTGGTAAAATTACCGATAATATCAATTTTCCGTTATTGGATAGCCCATGTGCAGCAGTAATTTGTGGATTTATTTATTCGTATCCAGATAATTGTAAAATAATATTTCCTAAAAGTAAAATAATAGATGAACTCAATGCGGAAGGTTATGTTGGACTTCCTTTGTTTGACTCACAGGGAAATGTCATTGGCGTAATTTCAGTGATGTGCCGAAGCAAAATTGAAGACCCTGAAACAATTTCTTCCATTTTGAGAATCGTAGCAAAGCGAGTTGAAATTGAATTTGAAAGAATAAGAAATGAGGAAATTTTGGCAGAAAATAATGTCTTGCTCAATAAAAAAAATATTGATTTGAAGAAAATTAATGAAGAATTGAACATAAAAAATAAAGAAATTGTAGAAACTCGTGAGAAATTATTATCTGAATATTCCCGAAGTTTAATTGAAGCCAGTCTCGACCCATTGTTTGTGATTAGTCCAAAAGGCAAAATTACAGACACAAATCAGGCAGCTATTAAAGTCGTAGACATTATTCGTTCGAAACTCACGGGAACTGATTTTTATGATTACTTCACAGACCCTAAAAAAGCCCGTGAAGTTTATAAAGAGGTATTTTTGAAAGGATTTGTCACGAATTATCCCTTAACAATAAAAGATCATAAGCTAACCGATGTGTTGTTCAACGGGTCAATTTATAAAGATGACCAAGGAAATGTCCTCGGAGCAGTGGTTGTGGCAAGAGATATAACCGAGCAAAAAAGAATTTCTAAAGAATTACAAGACTCAAAATTACTTTCTGAAACGGCAGTCATACTTGCTGAAGAAGCAAAAAAAATAGCGGAAGACGCTCAACAAATTGCTGAAAGTGCCGTGAAAGCAAAACAACAGTTTTTATCGAATATGAGTCACGAAATTAGAACTCCGATGAATGCTATTATTGGGTTTACGAGGGTAATGTTAAAAACCGATTTATCAGCAAAGCAAACCGAATATTTGAATGCTATTAAACTGAGTGGAGATTCTCTAATCGTGCTAATCAATGACATTTTGGATTTAGCAAAAGTGGAATCAGGAAAAATGACATTTGAACAAATCCCCTTCAAATTATCATCTTCAATATCCTCAATGCTTCATTTATTTGAGCCAAAAATGGAAGAAAAGAACCTAAAATTAATTAAAAAATATGATAAAAAAATTCCCGAAGTCTTAATGGGTGATCCTGTTCGTTTAAACCAAATTATTTTGAATCTTTTGAGTAATGCCGTAAAATTTACTGCCAATGGAAAAATTACGGTGGAGGTTAAATTAATGCTTGAAGATGATAAAAAAGTAACGATAGAATTTGCGGTGATTGATACAGGAATTGGCATAAAAAAAGAAAATTTAAAGACTATTTTTGATAATTTTCAACAAGCATCCAACGAGACTACTCGCCTATACGGAGGCACAGGCTTGGGACTTGCCATTGTGAAACAGCTTTTAGAACCACAGGGAGGACATATTTCCGTAAAAAGTAAAGTAAATGAAGGTTCTAAATTTAGTTTTATTTTAACTTTTATGAAAACAAAGGCTAAGGCAGAATCAATTCCAGAAATGGTACAATTAAATTCAGTAGTGAAAGGTATTAAAGTATTGGTGGTAGAAGACATGGCGCTTAATCAGTTGTTGATGAGAACATTATTAGATGATTTTGGCTTTGAATGTGATATTGTAGATAATGGAAGATTTGCAATTGATAAATTAAAAACGAACCAATACGATATCATTTTGATGGATTTACAGATGCCTGAAATGAATGGTTTTGAAACCACGGAATATATTAGAAACACCATGAATTCTATGATTCCTATTATTGCTTTAACGGCAGATGTAACAACCGTTGATGGGGAAAAATGTAAGCAAGCGGGTATGAATGATTATGTAGCAAAACCCATTGATGATAAATTGCTGTATAGTAGAATTATTACTTTAGTAAAAAATCATGTTCCAAATAGAGTTGAAACATTGGTAAATAATATTGAGATTATAGCAGAGAAAGTACGGTATGTTAATTTAGAATATCTGAACAATCTCACAAAAGCTAATTCAAAATTAATGAAAGAGATGATTGAGTTATATTTGAAACAAACCCCACCTTTGATTACCACCATGAAAAAAAGTTTTCAGGAAAAGAATTGGCAATTATTATCATCGGCAGTTCACAAAATGATTCCTTCTTTTTTAATTGTAGGTATGCAAAAAGATTTTGAAATAATGGCTCATAAAATTCAAGAATTTGCGAATACTCAAACCTTTTTGGAAGACCTTTCAGAGATGGTTCTACAATTGGAAATCGCCTGTGGAAAGGCTTGTTTAGAATTGGAAGAAGAATTGGAAAGATTAAATAAATAATATTTACAATAACAAAATTTACTTCTTGTAAACATGAATAAAGACGACAAAACAATTCTTTTTTTGGTAGACGACGATGCGCTATTTTTAAAATCCTTAGAAATTAAATTTCTTAACAAAACTGATTTCTTAGTGGAAACCTTTGCTACGGGGGAACTATGCGTGGAAAGGTTATGCAGAAAACCCGACATAATTATTTTGGATTATCACCTCGACGGCATTGATGAAAATGCGATGAACGGTATGGAAACTTTGGATAAAATAAAAGCCTGTAATCAAAAATTTCCAGTGATTATGTTATCATCTCAAGATAAAATAGATGTTGCTATTGACTGTATGCACCACAAAGCAACGGATTATGTGGTGAAGAGCGAAACCGCCTTTGTGCGTTTACAAGCAATTATTGAAAATATTTTTCGATACCAAAAGATGGAAAAAGAATTGAGTTGGTACATGGATAGAATGTAGAAATAATTACATGGACAGTAAATTGCTGTCGGCAATTGGCTAAAATCCCAAGAAATTACGAAATAATAGTATAAACTTATTTTATAAAAACTGAGTAGATTTATCAACTTAAAACCTACTCATAGATTCAAATATACCTGTTCAACTTAAAACTTATTAACCGTCTATAATGTACGAATTATTATATAGCTCTATTGCCAAACCTGATTTGGCGGGGGAAGATATTTTAGATATTTTAAAAACTTCTCAAGAATTCAATTTAAAGTATAACATTACGGGATGCCTTCTTTATTTCGACAAAGAATTTATTCAGATATTAGAAGGGGATGAGCAATCGGTTAAAAACCTATTTTCTAAAATCAAAAAAGACATCAGACACACCAACGTTAATCTTTTACTTGAAAATGGCAAAACAGAAAGAGTATTTAAAAATTGGAGTATGGCTTTTAACGGACTTTCGATTGAGGATATGAATAATATTGATAGAGTTCTTCTTGTAAATAATTTCATTACATTTTCCGAATTAGATTACAAATCAACGAAAGCATCGAAATTATTTTTTAGCATGGCAAAAGAACCCTTTAAAAAATTATTAAAAATATAGTTTTTTTTCGTCAATTGGTGAAAAACAGAAATAATGAAAAACATTATTGAACAACCTTACTACAAACTTTACAGCTCATCTTTAGGCATTATTCAAATAAACTCAGCGTTAATGCCTTCCTTCGTCAAATCATCAGATAAATAAAAACATCATTCCGCCAAAGAGGTGTGAATGATGTAACACTTTCCTGAAATTCTGTAATACTTCCTTCACAAAGGCTTCCCATCTTTGCATTATTGTGAGAATTCATTCACATATTAAAATTATAAAAATGAAAAAAGTTGCCTTTTATGTGATGACAGCAATTATGTTGCTCTTCATTACTACCACTCCTGTAAGTGCATCGCACGAAATGAATAAAGTTGCCCTTGTGGGTAACGAAAAAATTGAATCAGTCGAATCTCAAGCTATGATGTCCCGTTTGGAAGAAATTAAGGCAATGGATAAGTCAAACATGGATTCAAAAGAAAAGCGAGAATTGCGAAAAGAAGTCCGCTCTATTAAAAAAAGCATGACTGAATTAGGCGGTGGTGTTTATCTATCCGTGGGAGCAATTATTATCATTATATTATTGCTTGTTCTATTATTATAATGAAAAGTTAAAGTAGTCTTCACTTTTAGTGAAGGCTGCTTTAATTAAATTAAGTCAACCTATCATGCAATTAAACCTCAAAAACATAGGTAAATTATTCAAATCCGCTTATAAAGCATGGAATGAAAAAGACCCATTCCGTCAAAGTGCTGTAATTGCTTATTATGCCATTTTTAGTATTCCAGGATTATTAGTTTTAATTATTGCGATAACAGGTTATTTTTTCGGAAAAGATGCCGTTAATCAAAATATTATTGCCCAAATTTCAAGTACAATGGGTCCTGATACGGCGGCCTCAATTAAGGATATATTAATAAAATCAAGTCATTCAAATTCATCTGTGTTAGGTTCGATTATCGGAATAGGTGTTTTATTGATGGGTGCAACGGGGGTTTTTGTGGAATTACAAAAATCGTTGAATGATATATGGCATGTCAAATTAGTTAAAAAAAGTGGTATTTTACCCATCTTGAAAGCAAGGCTTTTCTCGTTCGGGTTAATCTTAGCGATTGCCTTTCTTTTATTAATTTCACTGGTTGTCTCAACAGGATTATCGGCTCTAAGTGACTTAATAAAAACCTACACTTCCAACTTCACGGTCATCATTTTTGAAATTCTTAATTTCATTTTTTCTTTGGTAGTAATCTCTATTCTTTTTGCCATGATGTTCAAAATCCTACCCGATGCCAAAATTGAATGGAAGCATGTATGGATGGGTTCATTATTAACAGGCTTATTATTTACTATTGGCAAGACTGCTCTTGCATTTTACTTTGGCAAAGCGAATCCTGGTTCGAACTATGGTGCGGCGGGTTCGGTCATTTTGATGCTTTTGTGGGTTTCGTATTCATCGATGATTGTCTTTTTTGGGGCAGAATTCACGGCAGCTTACGCACGAAGATTTTCTGGCAGAGTTGCTCCTTCAGAAATTGCCAAAGCAGTTCCACCACAAGAGATAAAACAGAATGTGTGAATGTTATAATTCTTTCCCCTAATTATGTAATACTTCTTTTGACAAATAAACTCACCTTTGCTAAAACTATAAAATCATGGAAAATAAATATTTAAAATATCTACAATTGTCATCTGTATTAAAACACGTGGATACTTTAGATTCTGGTGATGTTAAACCCCATTTGGGAGGAAAATATTTATCTTATTCTTTATTAGTATTGGCATTAATACTTTGGATAGTTTTCAATATCGTTGCCATCGAAAATTATCAATTCACTCCTTATCCGCTGGTGTTTATGAACATCATCCTGTACTGCATTATTGCGGCAATGGCAAGTCCTGATCATTATTCTGAACCAAAATCTTCGAATTCAAATACACAAAATAAGCATCCTAAAGGATGATTGATTGACATGAAACAGGACTATAGAAATACCAAACGCCCTATACCAGAAGCGGATAGCGAAACGAAAGAAAATTTTCCAGGTTATCCAAAATATCCTGCCAATGAAGATGTTTATGCCCAACTTAAAGAAGAAACTGACATAGACCCCGAAAACACTTCCCGTATGAAAGATTCCCCAGAAGAAGTGAGAACAGGAACTTGGAATGAAAAAAATTTTAGTGAGGATGAGGTAGGTGATGACTTAGATGTGCCAGGGTCAGAAATGGATGATGAACAAGAGAATAATGGCATGGAAGATGAAGAAAATAATTATTATAGCATTGGTGGAGATAATCACAACGATTTGGAGGAAAATCAAGGAGATTAGAAATGGAAATTATAAAAACGCAAATATTTGAACTCTTTTTATTATCGATTCCTATTGCGTGTGTGGCTTGGACAATTACACATGAAGAGATTTTTAAAGAACCCAGAGAATATTGCTTAGGACGATGTAAGGATAGTAAAACTATTGTAGAACGGAAATTTTTTTACCTTTTTACCTGCGAATATTGCTTCAGTCATTACGTAACAATATTTTTTATTTTTTTTACTGATTATAGATTATTAATTCTTGATTGGCGAGGATACGTCATTGCACTTTTTTCATTAGTTTGGATTGCCAATATTTATATGAGTTTATTTGCCTTAATTCGTCAAGATGTTAAAAAAGAAAAAACGAAAATTGAATTGATGAAACAACAATCCAAGTGAATTATAACTTCGTAAAGAAATCTAAGTAAGTTCACCAATCACTTGCGTAAAGCTGCCACTTAAATACATTTTTAGCTTAAGCAATTACTTCAAATTTAAACCAAAATAAGAATGAACAACATTTTTAAAGGATTAATCGCAGGTTATGGAGCCAGCAAATTGGGAGGAGGATGTTTTGGAACAGTTATCGTATTTATAATTATTTGGGTAGTTTTAGAACGTTGTACCTAAAACATTAACCTTAATAATTCTTAATCAATGAAAGACGACCTCATACTACCTTTTTACGTAAAAACATCCATTATCATTATTGGTCTTGTTGCCTTTGTTGTTGTATTATACATTATGCAAAGCATAATTGTTCCCATTATTTATTCAACAATTATTGCCATTGTGTTAAGTCCGATGGTTGGTTTTTTAACCAAAAGAAAAGTCAATCAAGTTTTTGCCATTTCAATTACACTATTCCTTTTTATCGCTATCACCGTTACAATAGTTGCGTTGCTTTCAGTTCAAATGATGCAGTTCAGTGATTCATTTCCAAAATTGATTGAAAAGATAAATCAATTTGCAGATTCAATGGAATTATGGGCATCTGATCGTTTTAACGTCAGTAAACTAAAAATTCACTCATTAGTTCTCGAAAAAAGAACGCAGGTAATTGGCGATGGGGGTACTTTAATTGGTCAAACAATTATTAATACAGGAAGTAAATTAGTGGTGCTTTTTCTTATTCCTGTTTATGTTTTTATGATTTTATTGTATCAAAATCATTTGATAAAATTCATTCATAAACTTTTTAGTAAGAAGGAATACGGAGAGGTCGATGATGTATTGAGTTCCACAAAAGTAATTGTTCAAAGCTATTTGGTTGGTCTTTTAATAGAAGCCCTAATTATGGCATTTTTGAATTCAGCAACCTTATTAATTATTGGTATTGATTATGCTATTTTATTAGGAGTACTTGGGGCAATCGTCAATGTAATTCCGTATGTAGGAGGTATAATTTCAATTATACCTCCAGTAATAATTGCCATTATTTCAAAATCTCCCTCAGATGCTTTATTGGTGGTAATTGTCTATTTAGTCATTCAATTTTTCGATGTTCATTATATTGTTCCAAAAGTAGTGGCATCAAAGGTTAAAATAAATGCTTTAATTTCAGTGATTGTGGTGTTGGCAGGCGGGGCTTTATGGGGTTTGCCAGGTACATTTTTATCTATTCCATTAACGGCAATAATAAAAGTTATTTTTGATCATATTGAACAAGTGAAACCGTGGGGATTTTTATTGGGTGTTCCTCCAACGAATATAGCTTATTCAGCAAATACGACTGGAACAAACAAACCTTGAAAATCTATTTTTTCTCTAATTAAACAAAAGCTAAAATTTCATTAATAAATAAAAATTATGAAGATTTCAATTGGATTATCCGCAGAACAACTCAAAAAAAGCTCTGATATGCTCTCAACAGTTTTATCAGACGAAATGACTTTATACATTAAAACAAGAAAGTTTCACTGGAATGTTTCAGGCGAAAGTTTTATGGAATTGCACAAATTATTTGAACATCAATATAAAGAATTAGAAGAAATTATTGATGAAGTGGCAGAGCGGATTGGAAAACTTGGGAGCAAAACCATTGGTACGATGCACCAATACGCTAAACATACCAGACTGAAAGAATGGCCTGATGAATATCCTAATCGCATGAAAATGATTGAGGAATTGTTGGAAGACCATGAAACAGTGATTAAAGAATTAAGGAAAGATGTTGACAAATGTGATGAAAACGGTGATGCTGGCACAACGGATTTTCTTACAGGTGTTATGCAGGAACACGAAACAATCGCTTGGACTTTGAGAAGATATTCAAATTAATAATTTTGTTCATAGTGCTATTTAAATTAAAATAATGATGGGAAACAACGAAAAAGAACAAGTTAATCCAGATTTGACCGCTGATGATTCAGATCAAGAATTAACAAATAATATTGATGGAACTAAAGCCGTTCCTGAAAGTGAAATGATGAGTGACGATGGAATGCACAACTTGGAAATTGGTAACATGAAAGACATGGAACAGGCTTACGCAGAACACCAAGAAACAACTCGTACTCAAATGAAGAGCAGTTTAAAGAATTTAGATTTACCGCATCATGCGCCTAATGATGAAACATTACATATGATTGAAATGCCAAAAAATTATGAAGAATTAACTAAAAAAGAAGCAAATATTGCATCGAAGGATAATTAAATAAATTTTATTATCGCATATTTTTTAACAAACATTTGAACATAAATCATTAAATACTTTCAATTTACAGAAAAATAAATAGGAAAACGATGATATTCTTTCTCAGAATCACATAACCCTTAGGTTTTTATACGTTTCCATATTTCTAAGTTAAAACTATAACAAATATAAAATTATGACAAATCCAAGTAAAATTTTATTCTTTTTAATTGTATCCGCTTCACTATCTTCATGTGTTGCCAAAAAGAAATACGTTGAATTACAGTCGAGATATGACAAAGTTCAAACCGATTTAGTGAAATGTGGTGATAGTGTTCAGGACTATAAAGACCGTTTAGCGGCAATGTCAAGAACAAATCAAGAGAACGAGACTTTAAAAATTCAACGTGATTCACAGATTATAAATTTGAATGACCAAATTTCTGATTTAAGAAAAACTCGTGATAAACAATTAGATGCAGTTGGAAATTTAACGGTTTTATCTAAAGAAGCTAACGCCAATATTGATAAAACGTTATCACAGATAGAACAAAAAGATAAGTATATTAATATTTTGAGAGCTGCCCGAACAAAAACAGATTCTTTGAATTTAGCCTTAGCTTTGAATCTCACTCGAGTTTTATCAAATGGTATCGAAGACCAAGATATTGAGGTTAAAGTTGATAAAACGGTTGTAATGGTTAATCTTTCTGACAAAATGCTTTTTACAACGGGAAGTGCCAAAATATCAACGAGAGCTAATGCAGTTTTAGAAAAAATTGCCCTGATTGTGAAGTCAAGACCTGAATTGGAAGTAATGGTGGAAGGGTATACCGATAACGTAGCGATCAACACTGAATGTGTTACCGACAATTGGGATTTGAGTGTTAAACGTGCAACATCAGTCGTTAGAGTGATGCAACAAACTTTCAACATTGACCCAAATAAATTGATTGCAGCGGGTAGAGGTGAATTCAACACTTTGACAAGTAACAGCACTGCAGAAGGACGGACTACCAACCGACGTACACGTATTATTTTGATGCCGAAACTCGATCAGTTTTACGATTTATTGAATCCTGATAAAAAATAACAAATGCTTAAATTATGAAAAAAGAGCCAACGAATATTCAGTTGGCTCTTTTTTTACATCATAAAATTTAAGTGTGAATAATATAACTCTTTTAAAAAATTATGTAACGTTTCTTTTCATAAATGTCCAATCTTTGTATTTGTGTATTTTCAATCTAAAAAAACAGTAAAATGAAAATATTAATTGTTCTTACATCGCACAGTGAGCTTGGCAATACAGGCAAAAAAACAGGGTTTTGGATTGAAGAATTTGCCTCCCCTTATTATGTTTTTAAAGGAGCAGGGGCATCCGTGTTCTTGGCATCTCCTATGGGAGGACAACCGCCAATCGACCCAAAAAGTGACGAACCTGCAAGTCAAACCCCTGCCACTTTACGTTTTAAATCAGATGGAGATTTACAAACACTATTGGCTCATACAAAGAAATTATCGGAGGTATCCGCTGATGACTTTGATGCAATTTTCTATCCAGGTGGACACGGCCCTCTGTGGGATTTAACAACCGATAAAGATTCTATAAAGTTGATTCAGGATTTTTGGAAAAGCAAAAAACCTGTTGTCGCCGTGTGTCATGCACCCTCAGTACTGTTAAATGTGTTGGACGATAAGGGAGAACCCTTAGTGAAAGGCAAGAAAGTTACGGGCTTCACTAATACAGAAGAGGAAGGAGTTAAATTGACAGATATTGTGCCTTTTCTGTTGGAAGATGAACTAAAAAACAAAGGAGGAATTTATTCTAAAAAAAGCGATTGGCAGTCTTACGTTGTAAAAGATGGTTTGTTAATTACAGGACAAAATCCTGCCTCATCTGAAGAAGCAGCCCATGAATTGATAAAAATTTTGCAAGGTTAAGAAATATAAGTAAGTGAAAAATCATACCAATAAACAACTAAAATACATACAATAAAATGCTTATTTCTAAGGCTAAAACAATCTCATTAACTTCCTTAATATTATCAAGTTATATCGGTTTATCACAAAATAAAAATACTAAAATTGATACTTTCCCAGCTCCTTTTGCTACAAAGTCAAAAATGAATTTTAGCAACGCTGTTGGTTGGAAAAATGGAGAAAAGCCTACTGCTCCTGCGGGATTCACTGTGGAAAAATATGCCGATGGTTTTGAAAATCCACGTTGGATGTATGTAACCCCAAATGGAGATGTTTTAGTGGCAGAAAGTAATTCAAATCACTCTTTAATTGAGAAAATTGGGGGTCCATTAGTAGGAGCTTCAAAATCAAATAATCTTAGTCATAGTGCCGACCGTATTACTTTATTAAGAGATACCAACAAAGATGGTATTCCTGATATGCGAACGGTTTTTATGACAAAACGAAACGAACTTAATCAACCTTTTGGAATGTTGGTGATTGGCAATTATCTGTATGTAGCCAATACGGATGCTGTTTTACGTTTCAAATACAAGTCTGGACAAACCGAAATTACAGAAATGGGAGAACGAATTGTAGAATTATCTTCGGGAAAACATCCCCGTCATTGGACTCGTAATATAATAGCAAATGCCGATAACACTAAAATTTACATTTCTGTTGGTTCAAAAACAAACGTGGCAGAAGATGGAATTGAAGCGGAAGAAGGTCGGGCTCAAATTATTGAGATAAATTTAGATGGTTCGGGCAAACGGATATTTGCCAGTGGACTCCGTAATCCAGTGGGAATGGGCTTTGCCCCTGGCACAAAAACGCTGTGGACAGCCGTAAATGAAAGGGATGAACTTGGAGATGATTTAGTACCCGATTACCTTACAAGTGTTAAAGATGGAGGATTTTATGGTTGGCCGTACTCCTATTTTGGGCAACACGAAGACCCACGAGTGACAGAAAAAAGACCCGATTTGGTAGCAAAAGCTCTTACACCAGAAGTACCCTTAGGTTCGCACACCGCTTCATTAGGTTTAGCTTTTTATACGAAGAAGTCTTTTCCAAAAAAATATCAGAATGGAGCTTTTATTGCTCAACACGGCTCGTGGAATCGTACATTATTATCGGGATATCGAGTGGTTTTTGTTCCTTTTGAGGATGGTAAGCCTTCAGGAAAACCCGAAGATTTTCTGACTGGATTCATCATTACTGCTGATAAAAAAGTGCATGGCAGACCAGTTGGCGTGACTGAAATTACCGATGGTTCATTGTTGATTACAGATGATGTTTGTAATACAATTTGGCGTGTAAGTGCAAATACAAAATAATATTATTTCATTAAAGTAAACTTCTGTTGAGTTGATTTCAGAATCTCCAGTTGCTTGACTTTCAAATAAGGTTTTAATTTGGTCTTCCAGTAATAAATGAATCTTTTGGTATAAACTCTTAAGTTCCAACTCTGATTTTAAATTAATTAAGTAGTCAATTTCGCTTCTCTTTCGGTCTTTTTCTTCTTGTCTGTTTTGGACCATCATAATAATTGAGTCTTATAATGCAGACAATACAAGACAAAATTAAGATCATTAAAATGAAAGATTAAGGGTCAAATTCATCCTTAGTTGTAACATTTGTTTTAGAAATAATCCAGATAATTAATATAACAAGAAACGAGATGATAAAAATCTAACTTCTCCCAGAACGGGCTACTTTATCAAATTTTTTGCCCTCCAGTTAAGAAGTCTTTTGGAGAATTCAACAGATTTTCAATGATTAATTTTCATCTTCCATTGCTGTTTCCACAATTAACTGCATTTTTTTCAATTGCTCGGCTTCCGATTATAACTATTTTTTACATTTTTATCCATGTTGGTTATCTATTAAATAATATTTTGCAAAGTCTATAAATTTCGTGTTTTATCAAACTTAAATACAAAACAAAAGCATCTTCTATTGATTAGAAAATGCTTTCATTTTATATTTACTGAATTTATAAAGGTCTTCGCCCTTGAATTATTCTCAAAACAACAGCAATTAAAGCTATTACTAAGAGAACGTGAATAATTCCACCTGCACTGTAACCGATAAAACCAATTGCCCAAAAAATAATCAGAATTACTGCGATAATATAAAGTAAATTTCCCATGATTGTATATGTTGTTTTTAAAATATTATTAAGAAATAAAATTCTTCAAAAAATTGATACCATAAATGACAGATTTTTATCAATTTTCTTAACTATGCTATTTGTTCATTTTTAGTAATAAGAAAAGGTAAAGAAAATCCGTCACCAAAAATGACGGATTCTTATCAACACCTAACCACTATTAAAATATCGTTATCCCTAAATTAGGAATTAATAAAACCTAAATCCTATCGTTGCTTGATACCAAGCATTTTTGTATCGAGGTGTTGTAGAAGTACCATCTCCATTATTATTTTGAACGTCCCATCCTGCTCTCGCCCCTATCACAAAACTGCTGAAATTAATATCCACACCGCCTGTTAGACCTAATACATTCTTCCTAATATTGTCATTATCAAAAATTTTCTGTTGATCAACCGTTGCTAAAGAACTGCTAAAATTATTGTTTTGTTTAATTAGAAATGAATATTGTGGACCTGCTAAAATTGTTAAAAAACTTATTGGTTTAATAGCAAATAACAGAGGAACATCAATGTAAGTAGTTGTGCGAGTCACATTATAATTGCTCCCCAGAAAAGCACCAGAGCCCGTAAATCCCTTCTCTGAATAAAGTATTTCGGGTTGAATACCAATAAACTTTCCAAGTGGTAATGATAAAAATACTCCCGCTGCTAATCCAAATTTTCCATCAGCAGTAAATTTTTCTCCCTGTGAATCATATACGTTAGCGTAATTTGAACCAATCTTCAATCCAAAACTAAATTCGTCTCTTGTCTGCTGGGCGTATGTTTGCACAGTTACAACGGCAATAATTGCCGTCATTAAAAATAATTTTTTCATTATTGATGTATTTTATTAAATTTTGTGTGAATTAAAATAAGATTCAAATATTACTTATTTTAGGATATCGATTGGTGTCAAAACCTTTATTCTCATTTCTCAATTTGAAAAATCATATCGTAAATTTCTTGCTTTGGCATTCCTAATTTTGCTTCAAGCTTACATAATAATTCGTCTTGATTTCCATTTTCCATTAGCAAATCTTCATCTGTCAACGTACTAAATTGCTGTCTGAATTTCTCCTTTATTTCATCCCAATGTGATGCTAATTCAGTTGAATTTTTCATAAAATTTTGTTGAATTATTACCTTACAAAGTTCATTAATGTGGTCATAGTATATGTTACACAATATTAAAAATATATTACATTATTCCCACATTAAAGTCTTATTTCCTAAATATCAACATAGGTAAGTTAGCTTCGTACACAAAATGATTGGTAATACTTTGCTCAAAAATTTTGCTAAATAGCGATTTTTCGTGAACCGCCAAAGCCAAAACATCTGGCTTATAAGATTTTATGTATGTTTGTAAACCCTCAATTATATCATCTCGACGAATATTTCTCACAAAAATATTATCATCATCCTTAAACTTTTCTTTCAAATCACTAATTTTTTCTTTCAATTCTTGATTACCATTTATTTCAAAATAATCATCAATATGAACTACTTTGCATAATGCTTGCAAAGGTGTGGCAAATTCCATCACTTTTTGCGTCGCCGAGACTTCATCTTCCTGTAAATCAGCGGCATATAGAAATTTTTGAGGATAAGTAATTTTAGTTTTTTGGGGAATAATCCAGATAGGACATTCAGCGTTTTTCATTACCGCTTGAGCGGTTGTGCCAATCCATTTCTCAAAAAGATTAGAAGCTCCTTTTGTTCCCATTACAATCATGTCGGCGTTGATGTCTTTGGCAGTTTCTGTAATCACGTCCGACACAAATCCATACTCCACCCTTTGAGAAATTCGTTCATGGGGTAAATTGGAAGTTTCAATAAATTTTAAAGCAAAGCGTTTTAGGTTTATTTCAGAGGCTGCTTTCATTTCCGAAGAGAAATCTTGAATGTCGTAAGGGATTTGGTAATCTGTAAAAATAGGCATGGAATAAATGGTTAGCAGTACCACATTGGCGTTAAATTTTTGTGCTAATAATCCCGCATAATCAGAGGCATGAGTGGCATTTTCACTAAAATCGGTTGGAAAAAGAATGGTTTTCATAGAGATGGCTTTTAAGTTTAATAATATTGATCTACAAAAAAAAGGGTATTACAAAGATTACCAAAATATTTTGACAATCTTTATAACACCCCTAAAATATTGACTACAATAACGTTAGTTTAAGCAAAAAATGGTCCAGCAATAGCTAAGACAGCCTCTTTTGTTAAAGGCTCATCAAAAGCTTCACTGATTGCAGCATCACTTTTTCCAGCTAATCCTTTTAAATTTACACCACCTTGTGTCAAGTTATCATCTCCTGCATATACTGCTGCTGGATTTCCTTGTGCTAATGTTATCCATGCTTTTGCACCTGGAACAAATCCACGAGCATCTAACAAACGACGAACTATGGCGGCATGACGTGCTTCGATTGAGTGAATTTGAAGAGCATATTGAAGAAGCGGTTTATCTTCAGCAGCCATTAAATTACCCGCCTGACCTTTGTAGGCACGAACTCCTGTATCTTCCAAAGCATGAGAAACAATGGCAAACGTTTTGTAATTACTAAATACATCAGCAAAAGCACCTTTAGCAGTAAAATCAAAATTTGGCTTTGCAATAGCTTTTGTTCCTAATGCTGATAATAAAAAGTTTACGTGTTGTGTTTCGTGCTTGCTAATTTGAGCAAAAACGGCTGTATCAGTTGGTGGAATTAAATTAACCGTTGATACCCCTTTCTTGTAAAACTCATTTTCAAGATATTCGAGTGCTAAAGCAAAATTTAATACATCAATTGCACCTGAAGTGGTTGCATAGGCCTTGTTGAGCATACCCGCTACCATCACTGGAACTGCCGCTGCTGCTGTCTTTCTGCTGAATGAACTAAACATTCCTCGGCGAGAAATATGGTCAAGTCTTTCAAAAACTTCACCATCTACTTTTTCTATTTCTGATAATATATTGAAGATATTCATGATTTTCTAGTTTTAATATTTTAAGGATTTGGTATTAACTTCCTAATAATCGTTAAATTTTTCGATTAGGCGGTTGGAAGATTTGCACCACTTAATTTAGTTTTCACGAAGGGTTGAACCGCCGCAAGAATCTCAGAAGGCATTTTTGCACCATCCAAGCCATTGTTATCAATAATATCATCACCCGCAAAAGAAGTAGATAATGGTTGTAGCAAATCACGAATTGTCGAAGCATGACGAGCCTCAACTGAAACTATTTTACCCGCTAAAAGCAAATATCCTGGGTCTTTGATAAGTTTACCAGCACCATTGTAAGCTGCTACGCCTGTATCTTCAAATACTTTAGCTGTTCCTAAAACGCTGGCACGACTGGTAAAATCAATTTTAGAAAAATCCACATCTAACCCCTGAATTGCATTCATACCTAAAGCTGCCTTAAAAAATTCTCTATGAATAACTTCATGATCTCTAATGTCAGTTAAAATTGATAACTCAGCGGCAGACATTCCTGTATATGGCGTTGAAACAGCCTGTACATAGAAGGCCGCTTCCAATTGTTCAAGAGCATAAGCATAATTCAAGATTCCAACATCTCCCGAACCTAAATCTACCGTTCCAGCGGCTGGTGCTACTGACTCATTTTTTTTACATCCAACAGCAAGGATTGCAACACCCGCAGCAGTAGTTAAACCTGCATTTCTTAGAAATTTTCGACGAGTAGCCGATGATTGCAATACATCAGCAGTGCGTTCCACTACTGACAAGTCATTTTGTAATTTCTCCATTACTAAAATAGTTTAAAATGATTAATTATAAGTTTATATAAATGTTAAAGAACGATTAGTTTTGGCACAAGCATTAAATTCTCAGATTTCACATGAAGTACAAATACTATTTTATTAAATTTTTAGCTTTTCAATTGTTTTAAAAACTTACACCTTTCCTATTTAAAATTTCTCAACACTTTAATTTTTAATTATACTCTAAATACGAGGAAATAATTAGTTTGGATTTATAAAAGATAAAAGAATATTCGACCATGATTTGTACCAGCACTTGGCAGGATTGAAATGAAATGGCCTTACATGAGAAATTCAAATCTTAGCTGTGCCAGGATTTGCAAGAAGATTAGTGCGAACCATTTTAGTATTAACACAAAGTTTAGTGTCAACGAAACTTATCTTGTGATTATTAATAAATTTAATTGCCCTCCAGATAAATCAAAAAAAGATTACTATCACAAAATAAGTCCTTAAAAAATTGGATTATACCCTAATAGTACCTTCAGTTCCGCTCACAAATGTTGCTCCTGTAACAACAGAAGCCACCATTTTGAAAAAATTAATCATTTTACCTCCCTCAACATCCCAATAATAAGCGCTTTGAGGCACAACTTTCAGAATCGAAATATTGGGATCATGTTTGCCTTCTTTAAACCAAATTTTAATAATTGGCGACCACAATTCTTCAATTTTATCTTGATTTGTTATAATCTCCGCCTCGCCGTTCACTACCAAATAGCTGTTTTTCCCAGGATGAGAAAAAAACAATTGAACTTGCTTATCGTCTTTAATTTCTCTGTTTTTATCACTATCAATTCCGCTAAAAAACCATAAGTTACCTTCATCATCTACTTCATTTGCGGTCATGGGTCGAGACGTAGCTCCGTCATCAATTTTTAAATTGGTACAGAAAAGACA
>JACMRQ010000353.1 GCA_014376355.1 Arcicella sp.
AAAATGCCCGATGCTCCCCGACCCTATAAAGTAATTGGTTATCCAATTGTACCAGCAATCTTTATTTTATTTTGTATTGCTTTGATTGTAAATACCTTAATGCAAAAACCAGAAGAAGCCCTGATTGGTTTAGGATTAATGGCAACGGGCTTACCTTTCTATTTTTATTGGAAAAGTAAGGAAAAAAATTAACACAAAGTCATTGTATTAAATAAAAATACAATTAAAGGGAATTTCTTTGAATAAATAAAAATGGATTACGGATGTGTTCTCTTTTACCATTCAAAATAAGGTCGGCGGCAGTTTTTCCTAACTGAAAATGATCAGTCGTAACGACAGTAATTCCACCAGAAAGTACTTCTTTTACTGGCGTTTCATTATAAGATAGGATACCAATATCAAGCCCAATTTTTAAATCTTTGACATTACAATGTTTCAATATTTCAGCTAAAAACCGTTCTGATAGAATCAAATAAGCCTCATTTTTACGAATAATTGTATCATTGACTTCTGTATAAATATTGTATCTCAAATTGTTCTCAATGGCAAAACGAGTAACGCCTTCCATGATAGCAAGTGAATAAAAATACTTCTCTTGAATTACGAAGTTCAGGGTTTTATACTTAGTAATTAAATTTTTAGCCTTCAAAAGTGCCTCATAAATATCTGCTTCAAAATCTTGATAAACACACGCATAATTTCCCCTAATAAATTCATTTCGTTTATCCAAAATCAATAATTTTTCTTTTGGAATACTATTTACCGTCTTTAAAATATCTTCATTAATATGCGTTGCATGGAGCATGATGGCGAAAAAATCATACGTAGTTATCTTATCTCGAATTACCTCCGCAAAATGAATTGAATTATGATGAGTGATGGGGTGAATATATAAATCTACAGAAGCTTTGCTACCAATTTGTAACAGAAATCCATTGTAGATTTCATTACGAAAATCACTGAGTTTATTGAAAATGAGTAAGACTTTGAGGTCAGTTTTTTCAATTTTGTTTAAAGGAATGGGTAATGCGTTACTCACAGATTTATAATTTTATGCTAAATAAATATTTGTAGTACTAAAAAATATCCTGACTTATACAGAAGTAGTTAAGCAGGGTATAACAGGACAACAAAGGCATTTTAAAATCATTTTTGAAGGATTTATACCACTAATTGCAAGAATCATCCTAACGGCTATAAGAATTCTGAACGTAATTTTGCAATACACATTAACTGTATTATTTCAATATTAAATTTAATTATACAAATGGAATATACTGGACAAGTATTAGTGAATAAAGTCAAAAAAGTGCTTGCTACAAAAGGTAATTTTTATGAATTCACCTTAATAGCCATTATTTTTTTATTGATTTTAATTCTCATAAAAATTGCCCTCTAAATTTCAAATATTCACCAACACGACCCATTTATTATGATAACAACGTTCAGAGATTTTGCTCAAGCAAAACAAGATTCAAAAACTCCAAAATATCAGCAATTAGTGAATACCTTGTTGATTGATATTGAAAAGGGCGATTTAAAAACGGGTGAAAGATTGCCTTCCATCAACGAAGCCAGTGAAGAATGTTATCTCTCACGTGACACCGTTGAGCGTGCCTATTCAGAACTTCATCGCTTGGGAGTTATTACTTCAATTTTCAGAAAAGGCTATTTTATTTCTGGAAAATCCGCAAAAACGAAGACCAAGATTTTCTTTTTAGTTGGTAAAATTACAGAAAATAACAAAGCAATCTTCAATGCTTTTGTCAATTATGCAGGCAAAGAAGTAGCAGTTGATATATTTACTTATAACTATAAAAACGATAATTTCAGAGACATAATTAATAATCATTTGGGCAACTATCATTACTATGTTATCATGCCTCATTTGATTGAAGAAACTGAAGAAAATATCAAATGCTTAAAGAAAATTTCGGGCGAGCGCTTGATTTTCCTCGAGCAAACAATGTCTTCTTTGCAAAATGCTAATTCTTCAATTTTGAGTAATTCGGGCGGTGAGATTTTTAGAGTAATGCAACAAAATGCTAAGTATTTTAAGAAATATAAAACGCTAAATCTTGTACTAACAGAAGAAGAATATTTTGATGCTGAATTAATAACTGGTTTTAGAAATTTCTGTGAAGAAAATTTTTATAATTTTCAAGTTTTAGACGGTTTCCAAGATGAAGAAGTTGAGGAAGGTCATGTTTATCTCACAATGGATGATTCAGATTTAGTGGCTGCAATCAAATCTGTTCAAAATCAAGGTTTGGAATTGGGCAAACAAGTAGGAATAATTTCGCTTAATGATTCTTGTTATAAAGAAATATTGGCAGGTGGAATTAGCATTATTTCTTCAAAACCGAAAGAAATTGGTAAATTAGCTGCTGAAATGATTCATGGCGGAAAACGCCAAAGTGTGAATGTTTCGATGGAAATGATTTTACGTAAATCGCTTTAATTTAAGATTTGAGTAATCTTCTCAAATCAAATTTACATAATTTATTTTTTTAAAAAGGGAAGTTTCGTTTTTCGAAATTTCCCTTTTTTTATGCAATACATAAATTTCCGTATCTTTGAAGAAGATAAATTGGAAAATAATCCAAGCCGAACGTATAACAATCACATGAGTATAATTAATTTACAGAAAAACAAAAAAATATATTTTGCTTCAGATTTCCATTTAGGCTATCCCGACCACCAAACAAGTCTTGTCCGTGAACGTAAAGTTGTAGCTTGGCTTGATTCTATAAAAAATGATGCACAAGTAGTTTTTTTAGTGGGCGATATTTTTGATTTTTGGTTTGAATATAAAAATGTGGTTCCGAAAGGATTTGTTCGATTGTTGGGTAAATTGGCAGAATTATCGGATGCTGGCGTTGAAGTCATCATTTTTGCGGGTAATCATGACATTTGGATGTTTGATTATTTCACGAAAGAAATGGGCATAAAAGTTTATCGAGAATTTCAAGAATATACTATCCAAAAAGAAAACCATTCCAAAAATTTTTATGTAGTTCATGGCGACGGATTAGGTCCAGGCGATTTTGGGTATAAATATTTAAAGAAAGTATTTGAAAGTAAACTCTCGCAGTGGGCTTTTGGTTGGATTCATCCACACGCAGGAATGACTCTGGCAACGTGGTGGTCGGGCAGTCGAAAAGATGAAGAACGCATCAATGAAGAATTAAAATTTCGGGGAGATGGCGAATGGCTTTGGAGTTTTGCCAAAGAACAAGAAGCCTTAAAACATCACGATTTCTACATTTTCGGGCATCGTCATTTGCTGTTAGATTTGCCCGTAAGTGAAAATAGTAGGTACATAAACTTGGGTCAGTGGGCGTATGATGATGAAAATAGTTATCATTTTGCAGTCTATGATGGAGTAGAATTAATTGTTAAAAAATAATTATAGAATTATAAAACGCTTTTGTAAAACGACTCATGGCATGACTTTGAGTCATGTCATGAGTAAAATCAAATATGAAAAAACTACTAATATTCCTTCTTTTTCCATTTTTCACGCACGCTCAAACGCCAAAAGAAACCCCTCATTGGCGACCAAATTATCATTTCTCATCACAAAAGAATTGGATAAATGACCCAAATGGCTTAGTATATTATCAAGGAAAGTATCACCTTTTTTTTCAACATAATCCTTTTGAAAACAAATGGGGACACATGAGTTGGGGTCATGCAGTAAGCACAAATCTCGTGGATTGGGAGCATCTTCCACTGGCAATTCCTGAAGACTCCGTTTGGATTTTTTCGGGAAGTGTGGTAGTCGATAAAAATAATTCAAGTGGCTTTCAAACAGGTATTGAACCGTGTATGGTTGCTCTTTACACTGCTGATTATCACGATGGAAAAAAGGAGGCTCAATACCTTGCCTACTCCAACGATAAAGGAACGACTTGGACAAAATATACGGGTAATCCTGTGATAGATTTACAAATGGCTGATTTCCGTGATCCGCACGTCATTTGGCATGAAAAGACATCCCAATGGGTGATGAGCGTAGTCTTTCCAAAAGAGTTCAAAGTTATATTTTATACCTCGAAAAACCTTAAAAACTGGACACGTTCTGGTGAATTTGGCAATCAAGGGGAGATGCGAAAAATATGGGAATGTCCTGCCTTAGTTGAAATGCCTATTGATGGCAATCCTCAGAATACCAAATGGTTACTATTCGTTTCAACGAATGGAGTACACGATAAATTTGAAGGAATGCAATACTTTGTGGGTGAGTTTGACGGAACAACTTTCAAAAATAATAATCCTCCTGAAACGAAATTATATGTTGATTATGGCAAAGATTTTTATGCTGCAATTCCTTATACCGATGCCCCTAAGAATCAGAAGATATTATTGGGTTGGATGTCGAGTTGGCAATATGCCGATGCTGTACCAACATTCCCTTGGAAAGGACAAATGGCAATTCCAAGAAACATAACTTTACGCTCAACGCCGCAAGGTTTACGCCTATTTCAAGAACCCATTTTAACGTTAAAACCAAAGAAAGATTATTTAATTTTTGAGAAAAATAATTTTGTACTTTCCAAAGAAAAACAACTTAGTGGAATGAATCTCTTTGCCAATAATTCATACATGGTAGAAATAGAATTTAAACTAAAATCAGCAAAAGATTTTGGCTTGAAAATCGCACAAAAGAAGGATGAAAAGGATAATGAAAAGACTTTACAGGAAACTATTGTAGGATATGATGTTAATAGTCATCAATTATACATCGACCGAAAAAAATCTGGACAAATAATTAAAGATAATTTTGCTTCGATAGAAAAAGCATTCTTGAAGTTTGAAGATAAAACGTTGAAATTAAAAGTATTAGTCGATAAACTATCGGTTGAAGTGTTTGCCAACGATGGACAAATTGCCATGACGAGTTTGATATTTCCAGATGAAAAAGCGAATATCTTTTCCTTGTTTACTATAAAAGGAAAAGTAAAGGTTGTGTCTATGAAAATCACGGATTTATCGAAGTAAATTTTTACGATTTTTAAATTAATACACATGCAAAACTCTCTATGAATGTCTCAAACATTTTAATTTTAAGATTTCATTCAATAAAAAAAAAAATTAATATATAGCTTTGGGGCAATTAGTTATTCAATATTTGGAAACAATAACCGAGTAATGAATATTAAAAACTATCCATCAGAACATTCCATCATTAATAAATCTCCTTCCTGATAGGTAATTCTTACTATACCATCCTGCTCAACTTCATTACTACTTCCTGACCGATAACCAATTGTAAGACTTTCATTATCAAGTGAATACTTTAAATTTTGTGTAGAAATTCCTAATGCTACACCTACGGGTATAAGAGATATTGGCGTACCTTTAGGATACCATTTTTCGTAAGTCTTGGGCAATAAAAATATTTTGGAATAATCATCAATAATGACAATTTTTAGTTGTTCTCTAAAACGGACAATGTTGGTAATGTTTGAAATTGTATGGTCGGCTCGTCTGCCTGTCGCCCATATTACATTGGCAGCTGGAAATCCTCGCTTGATGAGATAGTCAAAAGCCTTTTCAAGGTCAGTTTTATTTTGGTCGGGCGTGTAAACGATTTCGAGGGGATATTGTTCTTTCCTAATTTTCTCAGCATCAAAATCTCTATCAAAATCTCCTAAAAGCACATCTACCTTAATGTTTAAATCTAAAACCCGATGAATGGCGGAATCCAACACAACCACTAAAGGCGACCATTCCAAGAGTTGTCCCATTAATTCAAAACTGCACGCTTCACCATTGGCAATGATTAAGGCAGGTTCTTGTTCGTCTCGTATAACGTGGTGTGATGACATGGCTTTTCAGGTATGATTTATGAGAAAGTAGGTATAAAAAGGTATAAAAGTAATGAGGTAAGAATCCAAACAATAGAATGTTTTGACTTTTACCTCATACCTTCAACCTAATAACTCATATCTTTTCTAGGGTCAATTCTCCTTCCCACTTCGCAACTACTGCCGCTGCTACTGCATTTCCAGCTACAGATGTAGCTGAACGCCCCATATCCAACAACCAATCAACCGCAAAAAGTAGAATTAAACCCTCAGCAGGCAGATTAAACATCGACATCGTTCCAGCAATAACTACCAGCGAAGCCCGAGGAACACCTGCAATTCCTTTACTGGTAATCAAAAGCGTAAGCATCATCGTAACTTGTTGGGCTATCGTCAATTCAATACCATACGCTTGAGCAATAAAACCCACGGCGAATGTCATGTACATCATTGAACCATCCAAATTAAATGAATATCCCAGAGGTAAAACGAAACTCACTATACGTTCAGAAACGCCAAATTTCTTTAGTTGCTCAATCTGTAAAGGCATTGAAGCCTCTGAACTTGCCGTGCTAAATGATAGGAAAAGAGCATCTTTCACGTAAGCCAAAAGTTTCCAATACGGCACTTTTGCAACTAAACATATTGTGGGCAAAACGACTAAAATAAAGAACGCTAATGTTGCGAAAAAACAAATAATTAAGTACAAATATCCTCCTAAAATTCCTAATCCTTTTTGAGCAATAACTGCAGCAACCGCCCCAAAAACGCCATAAGGAGCAAATCCCATTACATAAGAAACAATTTTGAACATTACTTCTGAAACCGCATCAAGTCCTTTGATGATAATTTTTCCGTGGTCGCCAATAGCGGCAGTTGCAATTCCAAAAAATACTGAAAATACTACGATTTGGAGGATTTCATTGGTGGCTAAGGCTTCAAAAAAACTTTGGGGAAAAAGGTGGGTAATAAAATTTTCCATCGTCATTTTCTTTACTTCTATGCCTGTTTCTGCCCCTGCATTTGGCAAAGGAATTTGCATCATTTTGCCAGGACGGAGAATATTTACGGAAATTAAACCCGTTAATAAAGAAAGTAAAGTGGCGAAATAAAAATAGCCCAAAGTTTTAGCTCCAATTCTTCCAACCAATTTAAAATCTCCTAATTTGGCAATTCCAACGGTTAAAATTGAGAAAATAAGGGGACCAATAATCATTTTAATCATTCTGAGAAAAATTTTGCTCAAAAGATTCAAGTAAGTACTGGCAGAATTAAGAGAATCAGGATTGTCTTGGTAAGTTTTATTAAGAATGAACCCGACAATGATACCAAGCGTCATGCCGATAAAGATTTTCAAAGTAATGTTTAATTTCATATTTTAGTTTCGTTGATCTCTAAACTGGTTATTTTAACAAATATAAACATTATCTCCTTGTACTGCAAGCCGAGTGTTTTACTTAAAAACCTTTCGATAAATTGGTTTTCGATATAAAAACTGCAAATACATCAAAGGATAAAACAGGTAATCCGTTAAAATAGTAGGGGTTTTAAAAGTAATATCGTCAATAATGATAGTTCCTTCTCCGTACTTTACCATTCGGTGGCGGTGTTGCCAATACCTCAAAAAGAAGGGTAATTTTGTCCCTTCATCAATGAAATAAATTTCAGATTCTGTACGGTTTTGTTCCACAATATCCGAAATCCAATCTTGTTTAAAAAGCAAAAAATTGAGTTCTAAATGCACTTTATCACCTTTCAAACATCCGCCAAATTCTTTAACTTTTACGGGTGGAAAAGGTGGGGCTAATTTGGAAAATAATTCTAAATTAAAGCCTTCCCAAACTTTGGAAAGGCTCTGATTTACTTTTGTCGATATTTTAATATTCATCTTTTAGTTTTCTTTTAATTTCATTGCTTCAATTAATACATTTCTTGAAATTTTACTATTGTCAGGTAAATATATAACAATTTGAAGATATTAACGATTTACCATTCACGAGTGATATTTTATGCTGCAAATTGTCAACTATTTTGTGTAAAATATCGGGGATTAGTTTTAAGAGGGGTAAGCATTTTTCTAAACTAACAATTAATTGCCCAAAAGGTAACGACAATTTACGGAACTGATTTTGTGATACACCGCAGAATAATTTACACTAAATATTCGGCACAATTTATGTGCCATCATCCTGATTATGAGCATTTTATAAATAAAACAGAAAATACAAATTTGAAAAATCTTAACCTATCAAAAACTTTATTATTACCATCAAAATAACTTTGAGTGCATCAATAACTACATTAACAATAATTTGTAAAGTATTTTTTACCAAATTCGCCATCCACTGGATAACAGATTTTGTAATTTGATTATTCGCAGGTTTTTCAATTTCTTTTTTTAGAGTGGAGGAATTACTGGAAAACTGAAGATTATTAGAAGCATTTTTAAGTGAATCTGCTTTTATTTGACGACTCTCTCGTCCGTGCATAATTGTGGAGGATTCCAAAAATCCGAAGCTTGTTGTAGTTGTTAATAACACAAAGGAAAAGATAATGTAGATAAATTTTCGTTTCATTTTAAATGAGATTCACTGTGGTATACAAATATAACTAAATAATAGATTGCTATAAACTTTATTAAATATTTAAGCCAACTTTATTCCATTGGGAACTTTCCTGTCAATTGATGATAAAACCACTTCTCCATCAGGGAGAATATAACCTGTCACTAATATTTCAGAAAGAAAGTTCGCAATTTGTCGGGGTGGAAAATTTATTATGCACAATACCTGTCTGCCAACTAATTCTTCTTTAGAATATAATTTGGTCAATTGTGCCGAGGATTGTTTTATACCTATTTCTTGCCCTAAATCTATTTTCAACTGATAAGCTGGATTTTTAGCTTTGGGAAAGTCATTTACTTCTATTATTGTTCCAACACGAAGTTCAATTTTTTCAAAATCTTGCCATGTAATTGCTTCCATATTTATTAGTCACGTCTTTAACTAAATTTGAATTCAAATCCTTTATACAATTCTACTTTTACCTTCTAATATTCCTTGTTACGTTATGAATAATCTAAAATAGTTTGCAAACTATTTTAGATTATTCATAATTCTTCTTAATTTAAGTTAATTTTTCAAGCTCTGTTAGTTCCTCGAATAAAGGTACAACCATTTTTATACAAAATTTATGAATTTCCCCGAAACGTATGAGGATTTTCGTCAGTCATGGACGAACAATCAGCAGACGGCTATATCTTCATATATAGCTAAAAATCAAACATTTATCCCTAATTTACTTCCAGAACAAGCTGTTCAAATGCCAACCGCACAGTTGGCCTATATCTTGGAAAAAAGATTTGGACAGCACGATTTTTATAAAGCCCTAAATCCCGAAAATACAATTGCAAGTCCTGTACAGAATCATGAAAATGCAACTTGGCTGAAAACCGCTAATATGGTGGGAATTAATGTGAGAACAATTGACAGTTTTTGGAATGTCATTAAATATTCTCTTACTTTACCTAAATCTCAATCTTCTATTCATTTATTGCCCATTTGGGAATGTGGTGTAGTGGCAAGTCTTTATGGAATTGCAAGTTGGAATATCAATCCAGCATTTTTTGATATTGAATTGGCTGTGGCTTTTCCTCATCTTAATACAGTTGAAAAACAGTTGAAAGTTGTCTCCAATTTATTGCATTTAATGGGAAAAACAGTGGGTATGGACGTGATTCCACATACTGATCGATATTCAGAAATAGTGTTGGCAAACCCGCAGTTTTTTGAGTGGCTTCAACGGAAAGAATTCAAAATTATTGACCATTCTGAGAATTTACATGAGAAAATTCAGGCTTCTATTTTAGATTTTATCTATCAATATGGTGGAACATTTTCAGAACATTATCCAAGACAAAAGGAGAAATTTTTTGATAATAATGTATTTTCGGAGGAAAAACGTTTGCGTTTTCTTTTTGGTGAAAAGAATAATCTTGAGGGGCGTACTCAAAGACGAAATAAATTAATAAATCATCTCTTTTCAGAAGGTTATGAACCTGTCCCTGCCACAATGGCTCCTCCATACAGAGGCTTAAAAGTTGATAATCGAGAAGAGGCAAAAACAGTGGATGAAGATGGTAGAATTTGGCGTGATTATGTTATTACGAAACCCGAAGGAATGTCAAGAGTTTTTGGGCCTTTAGCTCGGGTAAAATTATACGAATCTAAGAATGATAACTTTGATTGGGAAATAGACTTTACGAAACCTCGTTATGAGGTGTGGGAATATATGGCTCAAAAGTATCAAGGTTTTGCGAGTCAATTCAATTTTGATTTCATGCGTGGAGATATGTCACACGTGCAGATGAACCCTAATAAAATCTCCTCAAAACCAGATATTTACTACGATATTCATAAATATATTAAAAAGAAAATAAGTCAAGAAAAACCATTTTTTGGGTATTTTGCTGAGAGTTTTTTAGCCCCACCCAATACAATGGCGTATGGCAATGAAGAGGATCATTTGGAGGGTTCGGATACAGATACAACATTGGGCGATTTGCAATCAATGGTGGTGGGAACGGAACGATTTATTTCAGAATTTTCGAGATATCATGATTTATTGACAACTCGGAAATTTGCCCCAAATTTCACCATTATGACTGCCGATAAAGACGACCCACGATTTGATGAGTTCTATCTGAAAGGCAATGAAATAAGGATGTTTATGGGTTTATTTTTAACGGATATGCCTTCGTATATGGCATTGGGTTTCGAACAACGTGACCCTCACCCCACTCCTGCACCAAACGAACATTATACAAAATTATATGTTTTTCAACTCTCAAAAGGGGATAAGGCTACACATGGAAAATATGTTTGGGGGAAAAATGGAAAACTATTCTACAATCTTTCTGTCTTGAAAACAATCTCAGATATAATTAGTCCAAATATTGATACTCAGGAAATTGAATGGTTAATTAAGCCCGATATAAAAGGTGAAAATAAGATAATTGCTTGGACACAGAAGGAAAATCCTCAGTATATTTTTGTGGTCAATTTGGATCTTCAAAATAATATTGAAACGGATGATTTAAAAAACATTAATTTTACAAAACCCTTTTATTCAACCGCCCAGAGGAATAAGAAAGATGTAAATTTTGAAATAAATTCTTTAAAGAAAGGTGAATGCAGGATTTATGAAATTTAGCTTTATAAAATCATAACTAAATCTATTTTTTGAAACATTATGAAAAACAAAAAGTTTAAATCGTATATAAGTTACGTTCAAAACAAATAGTCCACATGTCGGAGAAAAAAGTAGGTCTTGGAATGAAAAAAAACATCAGTTTTTGGAATGAGAAATGGATGGATATCCCTTTTCCAGAAGTTGAAGTTTCGCCCTTGTATAAAGTTTCAAATTACGGTCGTTTAAAAAGTCTTCAGAAAGATCCAATAGAGGGAGATATTATTGGAGGTTCTAAAATTCAAGGATACAAGTCGCTAAATATCAGAGCAAAAGGCAATAAATCTTTAAATCGGTACGTCCATAAATTAGTGGCAAGATTTTTTGCTCCTAGAGATGAAAACCCAGAGAGAAAGTTTGTTCTTCACCTCGACCATGATAAACTAAACAATCATTGGGAGAATTTGAAATGGGCAACTCGAGATGAAATGACACTTCACAACCGAGAAAATCCTGCGGTAATTGATAAAGTGATTCCGAAGCGAACTAAGAATTATAAATTGACCGAAAGTAAGGTTATTATGATTAAAAAAATGTTAAAATCAGACAAAAATCGTTTGAAAATGATAGCAAAGCAATTTGGCATTACTCATACTCAACTTAACCGAATCCGTTCAGGAGAGAATTGGGGGCAAGTGAAACTGGAAGACTAAAGCAAAAAAGGTTAATAGAGATATTAACCTTTTTTGCTTTAGTCTTCATCTACAAAAATTTATAAATTCCCTTTCCGCATTTCTTTTACTGCATAATCAGCCGAACGAGCAGTCATCGCCATGTATGTTAAAGATGGATTTTGAGTTGAAGTTGAAGTCATAGATGCTCCATCGGTCACGAAAACATTTTTACAATTGTGAAGCGCATTCCATTTATTAAGCATTGAAGTTTTTGGGTCTTTGCCCATTCTTACTCCGCCCATTTCGTGAATATCTAATCCAGGAGTACGATTTGCGTCGTTGGTTCTAATGTTTTTGAAACCCGCTTTTGTGTACATTTCCGATAATTGCTCGAAGAAATCTTTGGTCATTTTAACATCATTATCGTCATAATCTACATTTATTCGTAACTGAGGAATTCCCCAAGGGTCAACCAAAGTTTTATCCAAAGCTACAAAATTACTTGCTTTCGGAATGGTCTCACCCATCATGTGTGAACCTACACTCCACACATTATTATAAATAGGATTTAATAAATTATTCTTTAAATCTTCGCCCATTGCATTTCTATCTTCATGCTGATAACGTCCTGCGTTGAATCCAGAAGCATATCCACGTAAGAAATCCGTTTCTTGTTTAACTAAATTTCTAAAACGTGGAATATAAGCAGAATTCGGGCGACGACCATCGGTGGTACTATCTAAAAATCCTTCGTATTCAGCATTAATAGTGGCTCTATAATTATGAAAAGCAACGTATTTACCTAATAAATCATTATCATTTCCAAGTCCATTTGGAAAACGATGAGAAATGGAGTTCAATAAAACTAAGTTTGTATTAATTGCAGCAGCATTTACAAAGATGATACGAGCATAATATTCAGTCATTTGCTTCGTATTCGCATCAATCACTCGAACGCCAGTGGCTTTATTTTTCTTCTCATCAAAAATAATAGAATGAACAACTGAATGTGGACGCAAAGTCATTTTACCCGTTTTTGCTGCCCAAGGTAAAGTTGAAGAATTACTACTAAAATACCCTCCATACGGACAACCACGCTCGCAAATTGTGCGATTTTGGCAAGAAGCACGTCCTTGGTCGTAATGAATTTGTTTTGGATTAGTTAAATGTGCAGCACGCCCCATAATAATATGTCGGTCTTTATAATTTTTAGCCGTTTCTTGACTAAAATATTTCTCTACACAATTCATTTCATGGGGAGTTAAAAATTCACCATCGGGTAAACTTGCCAATCCGTCCTTATTACCCGAAATACCAGCAAATTTTTCAACATAACTATACCATGGAGCAATATCAGCATAACGAATAGGCCAATCCACAGCAAATCCATCACGGGCTGGTCCTTCAAAATCAAAGTCCGACCAACGTTGAGTCTGTCTTGCCCACATCAATGATTTTCCTCCTGTCTGATAGCCCCTAATCCAGTCAAATGGTTTCTCTTGAACATACGGGTGTTCGGCATCTTTTACAAAAAACTGTTCCGTTCCTTCATAAAAAGCATAGCATTTACTAACCACAGGATTGGCATCAACAACTTCTTTTTTAAGCTGATTTCTATGCTCAAACTCCCACGGCATTTTAGTCGTTGTTGGATAATCAGTTACGTGTTTAACTTCACGTCCACGCTCCAACACAAGTGTACGTAAACCCTTTCCAGTTAGCTCTTTAGCTGCCCAACCTCCACTAATTCCCGAGCCAATAACAATGGCATCGTAGGTTTGATTTTTTATTGAATCTATATTTAGATTTGACATTTCTTTTTCGAATTGTATTTGTAAATTTTGAATTATGACTTTTAAACTTTCTACTTTTTCACAGGTACACACCCATGATAACGTGCGGGTGCATATTCATAAATTCTCAGATTTGTCATCACATATTCAGAACTTAGATAGCCTTTTATTGTTAATCCTTTTACTAATTGAATAAAGGATTTTTCATCAGAATTATCAGATTTAGACATCTTATTCAACACCTCCAATCGCTGTTTAGCATCACATTCCAAGAAAGATTTTGAAAACGAGTTTTTGGCGTTCATATCAACTAATCCAAAGCCTTTCGCATACACTTCCTGGGCTTTTTTGTCGTAACAATCCGCTATCATTTTAGGAATAAATTGCTGAATATTCAGTTCTTTTGCTCCTGGTGTATTGGTTTTAGGAATAATTGTTTCCACTATTTCTGCCAAAAGATTTTCTAATGAAGAAGCAATACTAAAATGTTTTTTTAGGAAAGAATTTTTATTCCAAGCATTTGCCCAAGAAGGTAGTACAATTGCAACACCAATCGTTAAGGCAATATTTTTAACCGCTGAACGTCTTTGCATTTTTTGAATTGAATTAAAAGTATGAGTAAAAGAATTTGTTAAAACTATACTGTTTTATATAAATATAAACGACTTTATAAGTTCAAATATTTCTATAAACATACTGAAAAATCTTTTTAAATCTATCCTTTTTTACAGAGGTAAACTCTACTTTATATCTTCATTAAATCTATCAAAATGAAATTTTGTCATAAAAAAAGTGCCTAAATTTTAAAAATTAAGGCACTTTTTTTATGATGTTTAGTAAAGTTTATTAATACGTAATTCTACATTTTGACAAATTTATATGTCAATTTATGAACTGTGATTATAAACGGATATTACTGATTTTCAAACTGTTTCTTTTATTAGCTTGTTTTACCTCATAAGCCACAAGTAATTGATTATCAAATACTAACCCCGTTGAATTTATTCCATTTGAAGAACCTTCAACCCAAATTGTTTCAGAAATTTTGTCTTTATTTATTTTTTTAAAGGCAATTTCTGTAAGATTATTTTCTGGTTTATTTTGCTCCCAAAGCATTATTTGATTCTCTGAACCTTCTGCCAAAAACGCATTTTTAGCTGATCGGTCATTAAGTACCAATAATTTTTTACCTTCGTTTGTCACCAATCTAATTCCACTTTCTTTTTCAGCACCTGAAAACCAAGCAAATAAAGCACCTTTACCAGCTATGCTCGCAACTGCCCCAGTGTGAGGACAACCGTTTATCTTCCATTCGTCATGGTGCAAAATTTGAGATTTTGAGAATGTTTCCGCATTATCGGTAGAAATAATTTTTGCCATATCTCTAATATCGTCATTATTATCACGATAAACGATGTTTAAGGCACCACTTGCATCAACCATCATACTAATTGGACAACAATCGCACACCACAGGATCAATTACCCTTTCTGGTTGAAACGCTCCATTTTTCGTAACTACCATCCGTAAATCACGTTCTTCGTGTTTAGTACTATTAGCTACATCTTTTAAATACGCAACTGCAATTTCATCATTTGGCAAAACAACTGCATCAAAAAAGCCTCTCGTAATTCCTTGTTTTGGGTCAGAATCTACTGATATTGGACTGGTCCAAGTTGAGCCTCCGTCTTTTGAAACGCAATAAACAATATTTGATGAACCACCACCACCACGTCCACCTTGAGGAGGAGTTGCTTGAGTTTGAGCTTGAACTGGAGGAGCAACTAATCCGCCACGATTTGAGAACACTGCCACTAAACTTCCATCCGTTTTGGTGAGAACTTTCGCACGCATCATACGACTATTGGCAATTCCAGGTCCCGCAAAAACCACTTTTTTCTCCGAAAAGGTTTTACCTTTATCTTTTGAAAATGCTACACACAAAGAAGTAATTCCTTGAGCATCTTTTTCCGTCCATGAAAGCATTACTTCACCTTTGGGCATTTTGGCGAGCAAAGGCATTGAATATGCTTTGGTTGAGTCTTCAGGATTATTATTTGAAAGACTTACCTCTTCCATTACCATCGAATTACAGATGGCTATTGATGAAATCGGGGGCATTTTTTCGGCTTTATTAGTACTGAAAAAAGCTCCAATACTGAATAATAAAAACTGAAATGAAATGATTAATTTTATCATGATTTTATGAATTTAATTAAATTTGCAACAAATTGTTTTCGAGTATGGTCTAACCCATGAATTCTCTACAAAATTATCATATTTACGGCATCAAAAAATTTGCTCTGTTTGTTATTTATACATATTGCTTAATTTTCTCGACAGATTGGTATTTTACCTCTATTATTTAGACAAGTTTTAACCAACAAAATAAAATTCATCATTACTGAATTTTGTTAATAAATTTTATTCATTTTCATCTAAGGAAATATTCTTTTTATAATGGAATGACCCTTTTTTTAAGAGGTATTTATTCCTACCCCAAACAAGATAAATAATCCATCCAAACGGTATAGAAATGATAATCAAAGTCCAATAGAGTTTAGCTTTTGCTGGATAAAATTTATCATTTTTTAGAAAAAAGAAGAAAATCATCCAATTGATTAATAAGGCAGAAATGCTGTAAGTCATGTTATTACATTTTAAAGTTAAAAACTAATCATTTTTAAACAAACAGGATTTGGCACTGAAATTTCTTGCCCTGTTGGTGTAAGAGTACCTTTTTGAGTATCACGTTTAAAAATCACAATGTTATCAGTCTCCTGATTGGCTACTAAAACATAATTTCCAGTTGGATCAATCATAAAATTTCTCGGTTTTTTCCCCTTCGTAGATTCGTTAATAATGTATGTTAATTTACCTGTTTTTTGGTCAATTGAATATATTACGATGCTATCATGAATACGGTTTGAACCATAGAGAAATTTACCATCGGGTGAGATGTGAATATCCGCACACGAGTTTGCTCCCTTATAATCCGTAGGAAGTGTTGAAATACTTTGTATTGCCGTCAATGAACCTTTTTTGTAATCGAAAGTAGTAATTTGACTTGATAATTCTTGAATGACGTAGGCAAACTTTCCATTAGGGTGCATCGTAAAATGTCTGGGACCAGTGCCATCTTCAAGTTTCGTAAAAGGTGGATTTCCTTTAATCAATATTCCCGTTTTTGCATCCAATGAATAAGTCACTAACTTGTCAATACCTAAATCCGCCACGAAAACATCAATATTGTTGGGTGCGATATTAATAGAATGAACGTGTGAAGATTCTTGTCTTTCAGCATTTTTTCCTTTCCCTTCATGATTAATAGTCTGGGTTGGTTTCCCTAACCCTCCGTTAGCTTCAACGGGTAGGACAGTTAGACTTCCCGCTCCATAATTACCCGCAATTAACCATTTTCCCGTTTTGTCAATTGCCACATGGCAAGGGTAATTTCCATTAGAACTCTGCGTACTTAATTGGGTTAAATTTCCCAGTTTTCTATCAAACGAAAAAGCATAAACTGCTCCGTTTTTATCAATTTCCCCAACTGAATACACGAATTTTTCATTTGGTGAAATCGCTAAAAATGAAGGATTTTTAACATTCTTTGCAATACTTTCTGCTGCAAATTCACCCGTTGAAGCGTTAAACTTATAGACGTAAATACCTTCACTTTTTCCCGAAGTATATGTACCTATTAAAAGGTGAAAATCATTATTCATTTTCTTTTTGGACTTGTTTTGAGCATTTGTGAAAGTAGTAGCGAATATTAAGAACGCTAAAAGAAAGGCAGACATTTTTTTCATTTGAAAGATGGTTGAGTTTTGAACATACAATTTAAGATTTTTATCATGAAACACAAAAAAACCCTGAACAGGCGTACCTGACAGGGCAATGTATATATTCAGTTGATTATATTCTAAATGGAGGAAATAATTTAAAATTGTACTTCTACATTTCGTTTAAAACCTTTCTTAGAATCGTCAAAAGGCATTACAATTTTCCACTGATTATTGTGGTAACGAGCCGAGATATTTTCCACGTCCACAAAGTTAGGCAAAACCAATTGTCCAATTGTTTGAGGAACATAATTCTCAGCAATTTCTTGGTCCGCCGTTTTCAAAACAGGTTGTAGGGCATACAACCACAAATGATTATCTTCAATATCAACTTTTAAATGATTTGCTTCTAAGCCAGCAACTTTTACAAATATTTCATAAGAATCAGACGTTTGATTTACTTCAATCTTGGGTTCAACTCGTCCTCCATTTAAGGTATTGGTAAAATCTATGTTAGCTAAAATTTCTCTCGGAATTACAATTTTCTTTTCCATTATATGTGTGCAGTTTTGCTTTTAAAATTCCATAAATACGGAGTATCAATTATTCTTCAAATCCTATACCATCACAAAAAAGGAGACATTATGACCATTTTTAAAAAATAAAACGGCCATAATGTCTCCTTTAAATTAAAATATATTGAAAAATTGTCACACCTACTTCACAACATATTTCCCAGAATCATCAACTGAAATTACTGGAATCACATTTGATTTTTCAAAAGAATCAAATCCAGGCTTCAACCATGACCAAAACTCTAATAATGTCGTATCAGAAGCATATTCTTTTTGTAAGATGGTGTAGTTTTCATGAGTCATTTTATTGGGGAAAATATGAATTGGAATCTCCTGACCCATTCCTTTTGCTCGAGCAACGAGCAAATAAACCTCCTTAATATTTTCATCGCCCACAGGAATACACCCAATGCTGACGCACGAACCATGCACAAAAATATTATCTCCAGGATTAAGCTGGTCAGCAAACTTTGTATCGGAAGCATTTGGATAACTTATTCTGAAAGATAAATGATAGTTACTGATCGGATTGAAGGCGTTAATGGTATAAAATCCCTCGGGCATTTGTCTATCGCCAGAGCGTCTTTTAGGTCCTAAAGTTCCAGTTGAAGCACAAAAATCGTAGGTCTTTAGGAGTTTAAAAACACTTTCCCCTTTATTCTTTGCCCAAATCTCAAATTTTTGTTCTTGCTTAAATGCTCTCAAAAATACTTCAAAATCAGAAGTGCTAATTCCTTGAGAAGACAACATTTCATCCACGATTTTCCCTTTGGTTTTGAGTGCTTCTCTTACTCTGGGAAAACGAAGTTGCACTTGATAAAAATCTAAAATAGCTGGCGATAAACTCATTAAAATTAGTAAAAGTGGTAAAAAAAAGGTAATTTTTCTCATAACATTATTTGGGTTAGGTATTATGCGGATTGCAATTTATAAATTTAGTCTGTAAACTCAATAATCACTCAATTACGGGTTAAATGATAAATAATTTTACGTTAAATTTTTCAAATTTTGTGAATAACAATAACAATTATGACTTTCGAACAATTTAATCAATCGCTCAAGGAAAACGGGCCTTCTCAAAATATTTCAGAAATTCTTAAAGCACTTTGGCATGATGCAAAAGGTGATTGGGAAACTGCCCATACCATTGCCCAAACTAAGGAAGGTGTTCAGTCCTACGACCGTCTGCATGCGTAATTACATAGAAAGGAAGGCGATGATTGGAATGCTAATTATTGGTATCGAAGAGCAAAAACAACAACACCTAATACAAATTTGGAGGAAGAATGGTCACTTTTAGTTCAACAAGAACTAAATTTTAACCAGAGTTTCAAGGGATTATTACTTTAATTACAACAAAATAAATAGAGTTCTTCACATTAACATTGAGTTGATAATTTTTTTGTTTTTTCTTCGTAAATTTATTTATTAAAATAAATTTACGGTACACTTTATCTCCATTATTTAGATTATTGTTAATTGATTTTCAATACTTTTTATCATTTATTCATAAATAACACAAAATTTGATTGATCATCAACCCTAATTCATAAAACCCTAATGTCCAATCAATTTACTTCTTTGTTGAATCTAATATTTTCGAAAAAAAACCTATTCTTAACTCTTGCAATTGCTGCTTTTGGGCTGACATTGATGCTTCTATTTATTACTAAAAACGGATTTTTAATTCCCATTGAAGATAAATATCTGTATGATAATCAAACCAAAGTTCACGATGAAATTAGGGCTTCTAATGAAGATTTAGTCAATGTTATTGCGTTGGTTTCGCAATCAAAAGATACCACATTCACTTACCTAAAAACTTCCACGAAATATCCTTATTTTATTTTCAAAAATGGCAGACTCATTTTTTGGTCTGACTATCAATTTGTGCCTGATTATCATTTAGTTGATGGAAATTATAAACTCAAATACGTCAGTATAAACACAGGAAAATTTATTGCCAACCGCCGTTTAGTGATTGGTAATCCCGATAAGATTGAGGTCATTTCAATGATTATGCTTTATCGTCAGTATGAGTTTGAAAGCAATCAATTAAAGACGGGTTATAATCCTACTATTTTCACATCAGACCCTAAACAAATTGATATTTTTCCTGTTGCGACAACGCACTTAAATATGTTCGCTGACACGAACCAGTTTTTGTTTTCGATTACACCCTCAAAAGCAAACAATCTTAAAAACCAATCAATTCCATTCAATATAGTTTTATTGGGATTATTGGGTATGATTTTCTTGCTTTTTTATATTCTTGCATTAATACGGGTTTTTCACAAAACACAACGATATGAATGGGCATTTTTACTATTATTGAGCTATACTATATTACTTAGGGCAATTATGCTTTTGTATAATATTCCATTTATTTTCTATGAATTCGAGATTTTTAACACCAAATTTTATAATTCTTCTTTGATTACTCCTTCATTAGGCGACCTTATATTGAATCTTATCGTAATTATTATCTTGCTGATTTATTTACTAAACTATTACTACAGAATGAAGCGATATTTCTGGCTTTTACACCTTTCAGATAGAATAAAAAAAGTTATTTCAGTAATGATTATCATCTTAAGTTTCATTATTTTTAAAGGATTTTATTGTCAATTACTCAATATTTATGAAAAATCTTCCTATCAATTAGATATTTCAATGAGTATTGATTTTTTGAAAAAATCTATGAAATTATCTACCTTACTTGTCTTTATTTTGATTTCATGTATATATTTTTTATCCACTCATTTACTTAGCAATTTACTGATAAAACTTAATCGTTTTTCAGTCCAATGGGCAAATTTTGCCTTATTAATTGGCTTTTTAACTTGGGGTATTTTTGCCAAAATATTTCTGAATGAAAATATTTTCTTATTGCTATTTCATGGCTTATACATGAGCCTACTATTATTTACAAAACTGCCAAAATATTTTTATAATTTTCGTTATCAAACTTCCATTTATTTCTTTGTTGGTGCTTTGGCCTGTGCTGGTTTAGGAACTTATATAGTTTATAACCAAGCAATTAGAAAAGACTACACCCAAAAACAAGAATTTGGTAGAAAATATTTAGCGGAAAATGATGGAATTGGAGAATATAAATTGAGCAAAGCAAATATCGATATTAGTAAGGATTCTATGTTGAAAGTACTGATAAAATCTGCAGTTCTCCCACGTGAACAAATACAAGAATATATCAGAAAAACAGTTTTAGACAACTATTTTGATTATTATAACACGGAAGTTTCAGCTTTTGAAGTTACAGGAAAATCATTGGATAATATCTCAGATGCACAGAGTTTCCAAGCGTATGAAAATCGTTATAAAAACCCAAAATATCAAACAGATTATAGTAACATTTTCTTTATTAATGATGCCAGTAATAATTATCAAAAACAGTACATTGACTTCATTCCTTTGTTAAATAAACAAAATAAAGCCATTGGATATGTAATTATTGACCTTCACAAACGGATTGATGCCACGAGCGATGTAGCACTTTCAGACTTACCGACCAGTGGTGAAGAGCAATTGGAAGCAGGAAATTATAGTTATGCAGTTTATGAAAATGGAAAAATCATTAAAACAGGAGGTAAAAATTATAATTATGAACGCAAAATGTCTCTCAGCGTAGTCGATGGAAAGCAAATTAGCGAGAAAGGAATTGTTGATAATGGATTTTATCATGTGGCAACTACGAATAAAAATGGCCGTAAAATTATTGTTTCTTCCGAAAAGACAAGTATTCCAACCATCTATTCTAACTTCTCTTTTTTATTTTTAACCTTGGTAATTATCATCATTTCTGTGATTTTGATTTGTGCGATTTACTATGGGTTTTCTAATTTGAATATTAATTTTGCCACTAAAATTCAAATATATCTCAGTGTTGCTTTCTTATTGCCGCTTATCTTGGTAGTTGGTATCACCCTTCAAATCATTGGCACAAAACTTTCTGAAAGTCAAAAACAGTCCTATGTAAGTCAAACTGAAAACATAGGAATTAGTCTTCTACCAGCGGTAAATAGGTTTGTGCATGGCAAAATGAGTAAACAGTTTCTAACCGATACGCTCAAAAATATTTCAGAAAATTCAAAAAAATATGTGAGTATTTTTGACGTAAAAGGACACTTATTGGCCACTAATAAATTACTGAGCTACGAAACTGGTATTGTTTCAACTTACTTAAATCCAGAGGCTTATATAAGAATTATTGAAGAACAAGAACACAATGTTATTATTCCCGAAACAATGGGAAACCTTAATTTTATGAGTTCGTATAGAGCGATAAGTTCAAATAATGGTAAATTGACGGGAATTGTCAAAATTCCTTTTTATGATTCTGAGGTATCGAATGAACAAGAAATAAGTGCCGTAATTGGTTATTTATTAAACACTTTCACCACAATTTTCATAGGTCTATTACTCCTTTCCTACTTCGCTTCCAATATTTTGACTGTTCCTTTACGATTGATTACCAACAAGTTGCGAAAAATAGATTTAAGTAAACCCAGTGAACCTTTGGCTTGGCGTTCTGATGATGAAATTGGTATTTTAATAAAAGCCTACAATGATATGTTAGTAAAATTGGACGAATCGAAAGTAGCTTTGGCAGATACAACCAAACAATCAGCTTGGCAGCAAATGGCAAAACAGGTGGTTCACGAAATCAAGAATCCACTTACGCCCATGAAGTTATCGCTACAATTATTACAACATAAAATTTTAAGAGGAGTAGTTATTGATACCACCCAAATAAAAAATCAAATTGAATCTTTAATAGGGCAGATTGATAACTTGTCGTACATCGCTAACTCATTTTCTGACTTCGCTCGTTTACCCATACCTAAGCGAGAGGTTTTTGATTTTATTCATGAGGTAGATAAAGTAGTCAATCTATATTCCGAAAACAAGAAGATTAATCTCAGTAAAGACGTTCCACAGAAACCAGTAATGGTTTGGGGCGATAGGCAATTAACTGGTAATATCATCAATAATCTATTGATGAATGCTATTCAGTCTGTGCCTTCGGTAAGGAAGCCAAACATAGATATCACGGTACAAATCAATACAGAGGCAGTAACATTCAGAATTACCGACAACGGGACAGGAGTTTTAGAAGAAAATGCCAATAAGATTTTCATGTTAGATTTTTCAACAAAAGCCAAAGGAACAGGAGTTGGTTTAGCCCTTGCCAAATGGGTTGTGGATAATTCAAAAGGTAGTATTTGGTTTGATACGATTCAAGATGTGGGGAGCACTTTTTACTTTACTTTGCCTTTATTCGAGTAGCGTTGTTGTGGGGTTACGAAATATAAACCCCACAACCAATCTCAAAAGTTTTTCCAGCTTCCAAGACCAATAAGCCGTCACCCGAATTAAAAGCATCCGTATTGCCAGTCATAGGTTCAATCGCAATGCAATCACGAGCAACTGGAATATACACAACCATATACGTAAACCCACCTTTCAAACCCTCCTGCCAAACATTTAAAGTTATATTCTTTTTTGGCGAGTGTAATTTTGCTTCTATTTTACTGGAAGGTTGCACGGCAAAAACGGCATCCAATGTTTTACCTCTTAAATCAATTATACCTTTAAAATCTACTTCAACTTTATCTGCCGAAATCATCTGACTATCAGATTTATATTGGTGTGTTGCAGGAAAATCAATTTGCCAGTCATCGGCAGTTTCGTCTTCAATTTTGAAGTAGGGATGCCATCCCAAAACCATCGGCATTGCTTTCTGACCCGTATTTTTAACGGTATAATTCAATTCTAAGCCTTCATCAGAACTGAAAATATGTTGAATATCTAATATAAAAGGAAAAGGAAAACCAAACTCTTCACCTCTGTATGTATATCTCAAAGTCAACATTGCTTCCATCTCGTTCACTTCTTCTTCAACAACTTCAAAATTACCAAAACTAACAAATCCATGAATAGCATTATGGAAAGCAATTTCGTTGATAGAAAGCTGATAATCAGTCTCTTGGAAACTATATCTTCCATTTCTCACCCGATTCCCCCAAGGAAATAAATGAGCCGATGGATAAGATTTCATGGTTTCTACGAGTTGATCCGGGTTATTAGCAACTTCAATAACATGATGTAAATAACCATCTTTTTGTAAAGTCATTTTACGAATAATTCCTCCATATTCTGGTAAAATATAAAGTGCTTCGCCAGTTTCTGGATTTGTCAGGACATATTCATTAAATTGTCCAAAAGATTCTTTGGTAATTTTCATTTGTATAAATTGATTTTTTCAAACTCCTTGAAAGTTATAAAAAATTCGGGAGGTTTGAATCAAAAACTAATTACGAATTACATTTCTCCTTCAACCCCCAAACCAAAAAGGGCAAAATCGTATTTTACGGGGTCGTTTGGGTCAAGTTGTTTTAAGTTTTCTGTTAATTCCACGGCGGTTTTCCAATCGGGTTTTGGTCTCTCAATAATTCCCAGAAGACGTGCCACTCTATCAACGTGAACATCACAAGGACATATCAATTTTGAAGGTTTTAAGTTTTTCCATAAACCGAAATCTACTCCTTTGTCATCTTGTCTGACCATCCATCTTAAAAACATATTGACACGTTTGCAAGAAGAATTTCGGATGGGTGTGGCAATATGTTTGCGTGTACGCTCAGGATAATTCTCTAAACTAAAAAATCGGTCATGAAAAACAATTAGATTTTGCCTTGTATTTATTTCAATTTCAGCATTTTCTGTCAAAAAAGCCTCCTCTAAACTCTCATGCCGATTGTAAAAATCTTTAAACCAATTAATAAAATACAGGGTATCTGTAGCATTAAAAGTACGATGTTTGAAATTCAAAAACCTTTTCAAGTCGGAATCTTGATGGTTAACCATAAAATCGTGGGGCGAACTATCCATCAATTCGATCAATTCTTTACATTTATTAATAATGGTTTTGCGTTGTCCCCATGCCAAAACCGCCGACCAAAATCCCATGATTTCAATGTCTTGTTTTTTCGTAAAAAGATGAGGAATACAAACGGGGTCGTTCGGAATGAAACTGGGCTGATTATACTGCAAATACTTTTGTTCTAATAAGTCAGCAACGAAAGGGGTCATTTTGAGAAAAGTTTGCAGAAAATTTTTAATCCAAACGCAGAGTCCTATCATTCAACAATTTGATAGGATTCTGCATCTAAAATAGGAAATTGTCTTATAATTTAGAAGCAAAAAATGCAATAATTCTTGAAGGTATCGAAAACATCCAAACAAGGGCGGTATATAGGAATGCAAAAGTAGCAATGGCTGGAAATGCCAATGTATAGAGGACATTAAAAATAATATGTCCAAAAGTTATTTGTCGTTTGTTGCGTGGCATTTTTTTACAATTATCAGTATGGAATTAACAGCTATCGATAACAGAAAGTTATCGAAATAAGAATAAAACTATCGATTTTTTTTGTTCCTGATAACTGTTTACTGAATTAAGGAGTCATATAACTTATTTCCGCCCTAATTCTTTTGTCAGATGGATTCAATTTTTCAAATGCTCTTGGCGATAATTTGATTATGACTTTATCAGAACCAACATCGGGTAATTTACCTACAATCTTCACCCAAATACTCTGACCATTCGACGAATTTTTAACGTTGACGAGAGTCCCGACGGGAGCAGAACGATGCAATCCCAAATATTTCCCCGATTTATCTTCCACATCAATTAATTCTGCCAAACCCGTTTCGATTGTTTTTCTGTAACCCAAAGCCGTTTTTGAGGTTTCTGATGAAGTTTTTGAATCAGTTACTTCAACGGATTCATTTGACGGTTTTTGTGTCGTTGTTGTTGTGTTTCCAATATTGGTATCTTCCACTTTCACAACCTCCCCCCTTGCGGGTAAATCTCCTGCCTTTTTAGCTCGCTCATATTCACGTGAATCTACTATAAGTACCTGACCAGTGGTTAATTGATCAGTTGTAAGATTGTTCCACTTACGCAAATCTGCCATACTGACCTTGTGTTTTGTTGCAACTGAATATAAGCCTTGCCCAGACTCAACTACGTACGAAACCATTTTTACAGTTTCCGTTGGAGGAGTTATCGTTGCAGGAATAGTCGCTGACGATGAAATTGGTTTAACTACTACAGGAGTTGGATTGATCACAATACTTCTATACGGAATTTTGATAGTTTGTCCAACATTTACGCCATCTGGAATACCTGGATTTGCAGTTTTAAATTCAGTCACGGAACTACCATAACGTTTCACAATGGAAAATAACGTTTGTTTAGGTTCTACTTTATACAAAACAAAGATTTTGCCTGCTTCTCTTTTTATGCCAATCGAATCCATAACTAATCCATTCGAAAAAGATGGAAGAGTAACCATTGATAATGCACAGATTAAAGCAATTTTTAGGGCGAATTTCGGGTTATAGCCTATAACCGACGAATTGAGTTTGATTTTTAACATATAACAAAGTATCGGATTTTACAATGAAAGTATCAATTCCAATACCTTCGGTTTCTGCAATTAAGTCGTTTAATAGAATTTCACGAGTTCGATTAGTTACCAAAAGGTAGTTTTGAAAAGATTTATCACTGTAAATATAGTAAGAAATTATAATCTTGTTACTGATTTCAAGATAATCTACTGCTTTTACTGCATGAATATTCAGTAAACGATATAAAAATTTAAAAATTGTTGGAAAATATGCACTAGTTTCTGAGTAATGAATTACCTCATGACTGTATGAAGTACTTGAAGAATTGCTTTTATCAGCTATTTTTTTTAAAGTGATATCCTTATAAATCGGCTGATTATTTTGTAACTGATAAATTGTTAAAATACTATCCTCGTATTTAAAAAAAATCCAATTCTCCAACATCATGATTTTTTCTCCAGATTCAACAGCTAAAACTAAAATCCCTTCAGGTTCTGGCTTTTGATTTGACGAGTATTTATGGACAAATAGGAACTCATCAAAGATTCCAACTAGGCTTAACCACCATGACCTTTCTGGTCTCAAATCTTTCCATAAAATATTGCCCTTGGATAAGTTAATGCAAGAAAAACTCACTTGGCGAGTTGTTTCATCTCTTATTTCTAAGACGCAATAATCACCCCCGAAGGTACTATTCCAAATCTTTCCTTGAAAAGTATAATTTATTTTTTCGTTCATTTTCACAAAATTAAGTTAAATGATTTATAATTGGAATGTCAATCAAATTTCCTATTTTTATATAAAAAAAAACAAAATTGTTAAAAGATATAAAAAGCAATTTTTTATTAGAAAAAAGGTGTTTAACGTATTGTTAATCAATATTTTATAATTAAAAATTCTCTATGTTTATAAAAAAGACAAGTTTATTAAAATTTTAATTTTTTAATAAATTATACTCATTTTATTCT
>JACMRQ010000354.1 GCA_014376355.1 Arcicella sp.
TAAATATGCTGACCGTAATTTTATGAGTAATTTACTCGCAGAAAATAAAGATTTTGACGAAGTAATTATGACTCAACATGGTTTTATTACCGATTGTACTATCGCAAATCTTGCTTTTTGGGATGGTTCAAATTGGTTCACACCTTCAACACCACTTTTAAAAGGCACAAAGAGACAGCAATTACTTGATAATCAAGAGATTATTGAAACAGAAATTAGGATTGAGGATTTGGAAAAATATGAAAGTGTTTGTTTGATTAATGCCTTTCGGGGGTTGGGCAAACAAATTAAGGTCACTGAGTTACACTAAGTTTTACACAGAGTATCGCAAAGCAAAAAAAATATCTGCGAAACTCTGCGATAAACTCCGTAAAACTCTGTGTTCTAAACTCATTATTTTTAACTATTTTTGGTAAAACAAGCAAAACAACAAAATGGAAAATTTTCGGATAGAAAGTTTAGAAATCAGTAAAATAGGAGCTTTTGAGCATATAAAAATGGACTTTCCTGTCAAAAAGCAAGAATATGCTCATTTGGCTGAAATTCATATTTTGACTGGGGAAAATGGGACTGGGAAAACGACTATTTTAGAATCTTTAACCGTTATTTGTGATGAAAAGCCTGGGAAAAATACCAATACTAATAATAAATTCAATAAATACAAAGATGGAGGTGAAACAAAATTTGTAACTGCTAATAATCAGCTTAAAGCAGAATACATAAGTAAAAGAAGGTTAGAGCTGAAAGGAGTTGAGCAAGAATATGGTTTAGCATTTTTTGCCTATTCAGGATTTAGAAAAATCAATAATGTCTTTTTAGAAGGCGTAAAAGAAATTCATGAGTTAGTATTACATGATTCTATGGACTTTGAAAAATCTACAAGTCCAGAAAATCAAAAAATATTTTTTCAGTGGATAGCAAACACTATTGCAAAAGGATTAATTGCAAAAGGAAAAGGTGATATTTCCAAATCGGAATATTTTAGAAATTCAATCATTTACATTGAAAGTGCCATTTCAGCTATTATTGAGAAACCGATTTTATTTGAAATTGATGATAATTTTAATGTATTATTGAAAATGGACGGTTTAGTCCTACATTTTGATGTACAATCTGATGGATTAAAATCGCTCATAATTTGGTTAGGAGACTTATTGATGAGAATGGATAGATTGAAATGGAAAAGTAATTTACCCATCTTTGAAAGAAACTTCATCCTCTTCCTCGATGAAATCGAAGTACATCTTCACCCAGCTTGGCAACGAAAAATTTTACCAGTGGTTCAAAAACTCTTTAAAAATGCACAGATTTTCATTTCTACACATTCGCCATTTGTGGTGGGTTCTGTGGATGGGGCTTGGATTCATAAATTGAAGAAAGAGGGGGCATTTGCGGTGTTGGATGGTGAGCCTGTTTTATCGGAAGATGGTAAAAGTGTTCGTAGAATTTTAGACGAAACTTTTGGAATTAATCAACAATATGGCGTGGATGTAGAGAAAGATTTACAAAAATTCAGAGAATTTAGACAGCAAGTTATGATGGGATATAAGTATAACTCTGTTGAGTTTAATCAACTGGTAAAACATATAGCTTCTCAAAGTCCCGAATTGGAGCAAATGATGGGAATGGAAATGAATCAGCTTATAAGAATTACTCAAAAAGAATTAGTTTAGTTTTACAATGAGAAAATTTACAAGAAAACCTTGTCCAAGTGTATTATTAGAGCCTTTTTCTAAAGCTAATCAAAGCCCAAAATGGATAGTTTATGGAGATCGATACGAAAAACAAACGAATCGAACTTATTATAATTATCCTCAAATCAATAGGGAGAAATTAAACCATTTGATATTTCCAACTTTAATTGCACAAACTGATAATCACTGTTCGTATTGTGATGGATTTCCATTAATGAGTGCTGATGAAACGATAGACCATTTTAAACCAAAATCTAAATTTCCTCTCGAAGTCTGTAGTTGGGAAAATTTATATATTGCCTGTGCTCATTGTCAAAAGGTAAAAGGAGATAAATTTGATATTTTATTACTTCGACCTGATGAATTATCTTACGATTTCGATGCTTATTATTTCTATGATTTTACGGAACATGAAATAAGAATTCTGCCAAATTTGAGTATTGATAAATTAGAAAGAGCTGAGAAAACTGATGAAATACTTGATTTTAATCATAAGGCAATGGTTGAAAGTAGAAGACAATCTTATGATGGATTTATTGACAAACCTAATTATCCAAAAAACAAATTAAAACACCGTTTCATTTTCCAATAAATGTCAACCGAAATCCCTACCCCATCCTTTTTACTCCGTCAAAAATTCCCTTTTGAACCAACTAATGGGCAAGTAGAATTATTCAAGAAAATGGATAATTTTATCACTAACCAAGA
>JACMRQ010000355.1 GCA_014376355.1 Arcicella sp.
AAACGTTGTACGTCAGTTTAAAAAGAAAGTTATGAAATCAAATTTTATTTTAATATTTACCTTATTAGGTTTTTTTATTAACGCCCAAGTAATTAACGGTCAAATAATTTCTGAAAGTGAAAAAACACCAATTTCCTACGCAAGGATTGGGATTTTAGACGAAAATATAGGTGTGATTTCTGATAAGAACGGAAACTTTTCTTTCGATTTAACCGAAATTAAAAAAGACAAAAATTTAATTGTGCAAGTTGGTGGCTATGAAAATTATAAGGTTCAGATTAAAAATATTGATTTATCCAAAAAATTAACAATTTCACTGGCAGATAAAGTTCAAAATATTGCGGAAGTTCAATTAAAAAAACAGAGATTTACAGAAAAAAATTGGGGTTCAAATTCACACTCACAGAATATTCTTTTCGCATATTATCCGGAGCGAACAAATGAAGACAAATCAAAAGAAATTGCAGTTTATTTTGGGAATAATAAACGTGTGAAAGTTAATAAAATTAACGTAAATGTTGCAGAACTCAAAGCAGACCAACCACTTCAATTAAGTTTTAATATTTATTCAAAAAAAGATAAATTGCCAGATGAATCGATTATAACAGAAAATTTAACTGCAATTTTAACAAACGACGAAATTAAAAATGGAGTTTTCACATTTGATATATCTGACAGAAATATTTGGATTGAAAAAGAAGATTTTTTTGTATCAATGCAAGTTTTAAATTCCTTTGGCGGATATTTGTTTTTAAGCGGTTCATTATTTCACACTTTTTATAAACGGGATTTTTATTCAAAATGGAATAAAATGAGCATTGCTGAACCATCTATAAATATTGACGTTAAATTTGTGAAATAAACCGCCGTACAACATCGTATTGGCAATAGTGCGGAGGAATCGCAAGTTTAACTATGTTAGATGTTCCGAAGTTTAGTTTATAATAAGAAAGTGTCTGCGGTAAAGCCGCACCATCGCCAATACGCAAAACGTTGTGCGTAATTTTAAAAAAAGAAAATATGAGTAAAGATTTACCTTATATGGCATCTGCTGGAACATTACCGAAAATACTAGACAAAATAGTTGAAGCTAGTGTTCCAGAATCATTTAATTATGACTTTCTCGGAACCAAACTAGGATTTAAAGGTGGAAATCAAAGAACTTTCGTTTCTTGGGCTAAAAAATGTGACTTCTTAACTCCAGATGGAACTCCTACTTCAATTTATAAGAATTTCAGAAACCCTGATTCTAGAGGTGTTGCAATGGCAATGGCGCTCAAGATAGGTTACGAAGAATTATATACCCGAAATGAATATGCACATGACCTTTCTGACAAAGACTTAAAGCAACTCGTTTGCGAAATTACAGGGAAACCTCATGATAACAGTACTGTGAGTGCAATAATTACAACTTACAAAAATGCTAAAGTTTATGCTGATTTTGAGACAAAATCATTACCAAAGGAATCACTAAAGGTTGTCGAAACAACTCAATCTATTCCAACTTCTGTAAATGAATCAACGGGAAAAACACACCATGCCAATTTAAAGCTAGGTCTTAATTACACAATTAACTTAGTACTTCCAAAAACAGATGACCCTGCAATTTATGATGCTATTTTTAAATCACTTAAAGAAAACTTACTAAATGAGTAATCTGGATAAAATAAAACTTTTTTCAATTGCCAATTCTCTCACAGAATATCATTTAGATAATATTGAAGAGAAGTATGATTTAGAACTTCAAAGAGAACCAAAAGAAGAAATTCAAAAAAAAGAATATTATTTACAGTTTGCCTTTAATTTTAGAAAAGAAGCTAAACTTATGGCTGAGCATTACGAAGTATTTTATTGTCTTGAAAAATCAATTCGAGCGTTAATACTAGAACTAATGAATGAAAAATATGGTGAAAATTGGTGGGATGAAAAAGTAAGTGAACCAATAAAAGCGAATGTGAAGTCAAATATCAAAAGAGATGAAGATTCAGGTTTCACAATAAGGTCTGAAGAGAGAATTGAGTACACAACATTTGGAGAATTAAGCCAAATTGTATCATCAAATTGGGAAGCGTTTGAAGAATTATTTAAACGTGGACAGAAATCATTTCAACGAATAATGACTAATCTAAATCAGCTTAGAGGACCGATTGCTCATTGTAGTCCATTTGCAGAAGACGAGATAGTGCGATTAGAACTGACCGTAAAAGATTGGTTTAGACTAATGGAATAAAAACTACGCACAACAGCCGTTTGGCAAGATTGCGAATTTTGCGGTAAATTCACGTTTACGTTTCGTAAGTAATTTTGTCTTAGCCGAAAGTATTCGGTTACGAACTTCGCAACCTCGCCAAGCGTCAAACCGTTAGGCACAATTTTAAAAAAAACAGAAAATGAATGATATTTTGAGACTGAAAGAACGTGTAGAAATTGCAATTGAAATCGGTGAAAGCTATTACAGAGAATTTAAAAGTGGATTTGAAGGCAAACCTAATAGCAAGACAGCTAGGGATATTTCGGAGATAAAATATGATATAGCAAAAACTCTAGTTGCATTTGCAAACGCGGATGGTGGAGAGTTATTTGTTGGTATTGAAGATAATCATGATGTTACAGGTTTACCACATAAGCCAGAAAGAATAAATGATATTCTCAATTCACCGAAAGATTGTGTACTTAAAGAAACTCCATTATTTTTGAAGCAAGCTTCAATAATAACTTATGAAGATAAAATAGTTCTTTATTTTGCAGTTAGTAAGGGTGCGGATTATGTTCATTTAACTTCAAAAGGAGAATGCTTCCAAAGGAAAGACAGAGAATCAGTACCAACTGCCTCGGAAAAAATTATTTTTGATCGCAATGAAAAAGCTTCTAGAGAATATGACAGACAGTTTGTTGATATTGCTAAAATTACTGATCTCGACAATGAATTAATAGAAAATGTATCACGTCAAATTTCTAAACATATTTCGTCTGAAAAACTTTTACAATATTTAGACTTAGCTGAATTTGATGGTTCATCCCTGAAATTGAGAAGAGCATCTTTGCTACTATTTTCGAAAAAATCAAGTAAATGGCATCCTAGGCTTCAAGTAAGAATTTTAAAAGTTAATGGAACAGAAGAAAAAACTGGAGAACAATTCAATGTAACAGAGGTAGGAGAAGCAAATGGAAATATTTTTCAACTAATTGAAAGCAGTTGGGACTTGCTTAGACCACATTTAACCGATACAAGATTTTCACAAGACGCAATATTCCGTAATCAAATTATGTATCCTGAACTTGCTTGCAGAGAAGCGCTTGTAAATGCTATTACCCATAGAGATTATAGTAATGAAGGTCGGGGAATTGAGGTAAAGATTTTTGATGATAGACTTGTAATTAATAATCCAGGAGAACTATTATCCTCTATTACTATCAGTGATTTAAAATCATTGTCAGGTGTTCATCAATCACGTAACACCTATATTGCAAGGGTTTTAAGAGAAACCGGATTTGTTCGTGAATTAGGAGAAGGAATAAGAAGGATTCATGAATTAATGAGAAGTAATGATATGGTTGAACCTGTTTTAGAATCAAAGAATAAAACATTTTCAATTACACTTTTTTATAAACACGTATATAGCCCAGAAGAAAAACTTTGGATTGAAGAATTTGATTCTCTTACGATATCAAGAGAACAGAAAACAGTTATCAGACTAGGTGTCAATGGTAGACTAATTTCGGCAAAAGAAATTTTTGATACTGTTGGAATTGTAGACGAAAAGGAATACAGAGAACTTATTGAATCACTGAGAACTCATGGGATTTTATCGACAACAATGTCTTCAATTGAAGCGAGTAAATATAAGCATAAGTATGGAGGTTCAAGAAAAGCGGTTCCACGCTACCAAATTCATAAACCCACAAACAAATCGATTCAAGTAATGGATGAAGAAGATAGGTCTGAATATGCTAGAATATATGTTGGTAATATACCATACGACATAACTGAAGAGAAATTGTATGAAGTACTTAGTAAATTTGGAGAAGTTGTTGACGTAATAATTCCAAGATGGTCTGGCGGTGACAGAGATGGTAAATCTAAAGGTTTTTGTTTTGTAGAATTTGAGAAAAGAATATCAGCTAATAATGCTTTAAATTCAACAAATCCAATTATAATAGATGGACGGAAATTAGGTTTTAAAGAATCAAAAAAATTGATAAACTAAAAAACTGTGCCTAACAGCGGTTTTGCAAGATTGCGAATTTTGTGGTTAAATTACGTTTACGTTTCGCAAGAAATTTCATCTTAGCCGAAAGTTCTCGGTTACGAAGTTCGCAACCTCGCAAAGCCGCGAAACGTTGGGAAAAATCGCCCTTTGGGACGATTTTTCCCAACGTCCGGCTCGGCTTCGCCGACCGTTGTAAAACCATCGTTGCATGCGCACGACGTTTTCACAACAGTCGCCTTTGACGCATTCCGAAAAAAGAAGTTTTC
>JACMRQ010000356.1 GCA_014376355.1 Arcicella sp.
ATATTTTTTTCTTGCATAATCAATAAAGCTTCCACCGCATACGCATCGGGAGAAATGGCTTTCGGTAAAGCCGTCATGATATCTTTAGCGATTAATCCAGCGAAATTATCGTACTGATTTAGCATTCTTCGCACGTCTCCATCTGTTATAATTCCTGCTAATTCTTGGTTGTCTTTCAACACCGCTGTTGCTCCCAAACGCTTGGAACTTATTTCCATAATTGCTTCTTTAACGGTTGAATTTTCATTAACCGTTGGTAATTCGTGATTAGGATAAATATCCGAAACCTTTAAGTACAATTTCTTACCCAATGCTCCGCCAGGGTGATATTTGGCAAAGTCCTTGCTATTAAATCCACGGCATTCTAATAAACAAACTGCCAAGGCATCGCCCAAAGCTAAGGCAACCGTTGTGCTAATGGTTGGAGCAAGATTTAAGGAATCTGCTTCTCTTTCAGCAAGGGCATGAAGAATAAAATCGGCATTTTTTCCAAGATAAGAACTTGGATTTGAAACCATTGCGATTAACTTTGTTCCAGTCCGCTTGATGAGGGGTACTAACATTTTGATTTCAGGTGTATCACCAGATCTTGAAATACACAAGACATTGTCGCCCTGTTGAATCATTCCCAAATCACCGTGAATAGCATCTGCAGCGTGCATAAATAAAGAGGGTGTTCCAGTCGAATTGAGGGTTGCTACTATCTTTTGGGCAATAATTGCCGATTTCCCAATACCCGTAATTACCAAGCGTCCAGAAGAGCTAAGTAGGTGATTTACACAGGATTCAAATTCAGAATCAATCAACGGAACAATTTTTAAGATAGAATTTGCTTCATCTTCTAAAACTTTTTTTGCAGTTGATTGAATATTTTTTATTAATTTCAATGTACGAAGTATTTTTGATTGATTGATTTTTTACTGATTTCACTGCAAAGATAACAAATAAGAAGGCCTGCAATATCAATTTTTAATGGTTAACTGATTTCAATAAATCAATGATGAATCCATGTGTTAAATCTGTTTAACCCAATAAAAGCTTTATGCTAGGCTTTATTTTCGGTAATTTACGAAAGGGAAACATTTCATGTAAAGCCTTATTTAAGCTATGGTATACTTAAAAATTAAAGGATATAAACCTTTTCATTCTGTAATACCATTTTAGAGATTGTACCATGACAGAATGAACAAGATTTTGTCCAGATTCTTCTTTATATTTAGAAAATGTAAATGTAAAGTAACCACCAGATACATTATTATAACCTCAATTTAGATTGAACAAAATGACTGTTACCAAAGAAACCGCCAATATGTTAAAAGAAAAGCTGAAGGAGACATTCGGTTTCTCACAGTTCCGTGGTGAACAAGAAGCAATTATCCAAAACACCCTCGCTGGTGAAAATACCTTTGTAATCATGCCCACCGGGGCAGGAAAATCACTTTGCTATCAAATGCCTGCTATTGCGATGGAAGGCACTGCTATTGTGATTTCGCCATTGATTGCCTTGATGAAAAATCAGGTTGATCAAATGAATGCTTTTGGGATTAATGCCCAATTTCTAAATTCATCTCTGAATCGGGCAGAAATGACTAAAGTGAAAAATGCTGTGATTAAAGGAGAAGTGAAACTGTTGTATATCGCTCCTGAATCCTTGACAAAGGAATCTAATCTGAACTTTTTGAAGGAAGCTAAAATTTCTTTTGTTGCGATTGATGAAGCTCATTGTATTTCGGAATGGGGACACGATTTCCGTCCAGAATATCGCCGAATTAGAAATATTGTTGAAAGTCTGAACAAAAACTTGCCAATTATTGCCCTTACAGCTACGGCAACGCCAAAAGTTCAACAAGATATTCAGAAAAATTTGAATTTAGATGATGCAAAACTCTTCAAGTCGTCATTCAACCGTAAGAACCTCTATTACGAAATTCGGGCAAAACGAGATGATATTGATAAACAAATTATCAAATATATCAAAACTAATCACGGGAAATCAGGGATAATCTACTGTTTGAGTCGCAAGAAGGTTGAAGAAATTGCTAATTTGTTGGTTGTCAATGGTATAAAAGCCCTTCCTTATCATGCAGGTTTAGACTCTGATGTAAGGATGGCAAATCAAGAAGCTTTCCTAAACGAAGAAACTGAGGTAATGGTTGCTACCATTGCCTTTGGAATGGGCATTGATAAACCCGATGTTCGTTTTGTGATTCATTATGATGCACCAAAATCTTTGGAAGGTTATTACCAAGAAACGGGTCGTGCTGGGCGTGACGGTTTGGAAGGTACTTGCATTATGTTTTATGCCAAAGAAGACATTACAAAATTAGATAAATTCAATAAAGATAAAACTTCTGTTGAACGTGATACCGCCCGAATGTTGCTCCACGAAATGGTGCATTATTCAAATTTGGGTACTTGTCGCCGCCGTCAATTAATGAATTATTTTGGTGAATATATGGACAAAGACTGCGGTTTTTGTGACAATTGTAATAAACCAACACCAAAATATAAAGCCGAAGAAGCCGTAGTATTGGCTCTTCAAACCGTTGAATTAATTGGTGAAAGCTATGATGCTCAACACATTGCGGATATTTTGATGGGTTACAAGAGCCAAAATGTTGGTACACAAGATCATCAAACAATTAATACTTTTGGAAAGGCGAAGCAGTTCTTTAAATTAGCTTCTGAAGAAGAAGAAGAGGAAGATGATGACGAGGATGATGACGTTGAATTTTCTGACGAAGAAGATGCTGATGGAAATCCAATTCCAAAAGCCAAAACGAAAGCAAAAAAAGCTCCAAAATCTAAAGGTAGGAAAAATACCGAGCCTGAACCCATAGAACAATGCGTTTCAATGGTACGTCAGATTGCAGTTTTAGGATTTTTAGAGAAAGACGTTGAGAATTATGGTGTTTTGAAATTATCAGAAAGAGGACGTTCTTATATGAATGATCCTTTTGCAATTACTCTTTCAAAAGACCATGATTATGAAAATGAAAAAATAATTGAGGACGAAGAAAAAGAAGCAAGCGGTGGCGGATCACATGATGTTGCGTTATTTGAGTTACTAAAAAATCTTCGTAAGAAAATAGCCAAAGAGAAAAATTTGCCGCCTTACGTTATCTTCCAAGATCCATCATTGGAGGAAATGGCAACAACCTATCCAACCACCAAAGACGATATGGCGAATATCAACGGTGTGGGAATGGGGAAAGTGGTAAAATTTGGTCGTCAGTTCATTGATTTGATTAAAAAATACGTTGATGATAATGAGATAGAAACGGCTTCGGAAGTTGTTGTGAAATCAGCTGTTAATAAATCAAAAATTAAGATTCATATTATCCAACAAGTGGATAGAAAAGTAGATTTGGATATTATTGGCGAGCAGAAAGAATTAGGTATGGCTGAACTCATTGAAGAGATTGAACATATTTGTTATTCAGGCACAAA
>JACMRQ010000357.1 GCA_014376355.1 Arcicella sp.
GGGAAAGGATACTGGAAAAAATATCTTTTTGGCTTACTTTTTCAAAAAAGAATTATAAAAAACACAGACCTCATTCAAATAAATAATACCGATGAACAAGATGATTTGAAGCGTTTTTTGGGTTTTGAACATCCAAACGTAAAAATTATTCCTAACGGAATGAACTTACAGGATTTTTCTATATTGCCCACAAAAGGGACTTTTAGAGATAAATTTCAAATTCCTAATGACAAGAAAATTATTCTGTTTATGAGTAGAATAAATCTAAAAAAAGGCTTAGATTTACTATTACCAGCCTTCCAAGAAGTTACTTCCCAAAGGTCTGACTGTTTGTTAATTTTAGCTGGGTCAGATGATGGTTATTTATCTGAAACTCAGCGCTTTATTAAAGAAAAATCCTTAGAAAAAAGCATCAAATTAGTGGGAATGCTAACAGGAAATGACAAATTAGCGGCACTTGCAGATGCTGACATATTTGTTTTACCTTCCCATTCTGAAGGTTTTTCTATTGCAACGCTCGAAGCTTTAATTTCAGGGGTACCTTCACTTCTATCCGACCGTGTGGGTTTTGGGCAGGCAATCAGAGAAACAAATGCAGCTCATCTAGTGGAATTAACCGGAGAAAGCATCACAAAAGGACTTATACAAATGCTTGATAATCAAGAATACTGCAAGACGTTATCAAAAAATGGAATAAATTTAGTTAAAAATAGTTACGACATTAAACTGGTAGCAAAACAACTTTTCGTGGAGTTTGAAAAAATAATGAAAAACAAATAAATTCACTTTCTAAGTCTAAAAATCAAGATATACCAATAGCAAATGCAAGACATTTCAGTCATAATTTTAACTTTCAATGAAGAAAAACACATCGCAAGATGTATCCAATCTTTATTATCATTTACAAATAAAATTTACATTATAGATTCGGGTTCTACTGATAAAACTATCGAAATTGCAGAAAACTTAGGAGCAAAAGTAACGGTAAATCAATGGGTTAATTATGCAACACAGTTTAATTTTGGCATTGAAACTAATCCTTTCAAAACTAAATGGTTAATGCGGATGGACTCAGACGAGTATGTTTTACCAGAATTATCCGATGAAATTAATCAAAAACTTTTAGTAATTCCCGAAGAAATTAGCGGAATGTACATCAAGAGAAGAGTTCTTTTTTTTGATAAATGGATACGTCATGGAGCGTATTATCCGATATGGTTATTAAGAATTTGGCGAAATGGACACGGAATTTGTGAAGAAAGTTGGATGGACGAACATATTAAACTGTTTCAAGGAAAAACTGTCCAAATGCAAGAAGATTTGGTTGATCATAATTTAAATAATTTGACTTGGTGGACGCAAAAACATAATCTTTACGCCATCAGGGAGGTAATTGATTTGTTGAACATCAAATATAATTTTCGAGATTTTGAGGCAGTTGAACCAAAATTATTGGGCACTCAAGAACAACGCAAACGATATTTAAAAGTAAAATATGCCTCGTTCCCATTATTTACTCGACCAATAATTTATTTTATTTATCGCTATTTTTTAAGGATGGGTTTCATTGATGGCAAACAAGGTTTAATGTGGCATTTTCTACAAGGATTTTGGTACAGATTTTTAATTGATGCTAAAATTTATGAAATCTATCATCGTGTTGGTCGAGATAAAAAAGCAATTATGGAATTTTTCAAAAGTGAGTACGGTAAAGATTTAACAAAATGAGAATAGAAACTGATTTATCTAAATTCAATAACGATTGGTACAATCCTGGAAATAAATTAAAAGTGCTTGCTTGGTTTTTCGGTAACAGTTTAATAATCAATAACTACCTACCAATTCCTGTATTTTTAAAAATTTTCGTTTTAAGAATATTTGGGGCTAAAATAGGAAACAACGTTATGATAAAACCCAAAGTAAACATCAAATATCCTTGGTTTTTAGAGATTGGCAACAACGTTTGGATTGGAGAAACCGCTTGGATTGATAATTTTGTGAAGGTCGTGATTGACGATAATGTCTGTATTTCACAAGGGGCATTGCTACTAACAGGCAATCACAATTATAAAAAAAGCAAATTTGACTTAATACCAAGTGACATCCATTTAGAAAAAGGTGTATGGATAGGTGCAAAATCGATTGTTTGTGGAGGCGTAATTTGCATGAGTCATTCGGTTTTAGCGGTCAATTCTGTGGCTACAAAAAATTTGAAACCTTATACGATTTATCAAGGCAACCCAGCGGTAGAAGTTAGAGAGCGAGTAATTTCTGAATAATTATTTTGGTATTTATGAGTATTTCTCGTAAATTAGTTTGCTATTTAATACCAATCCCGTCCATTATTAGAGTTTGAATATTAATTTGTACAATTTCAGCAAATTACCGACTTAACATCCATGATTAATTTTTTTTTAAATCTTTATAACGATAGACTTTTTCAAATTATTCTATCTGCCATCGTAGCCTGTGCTACCTCCATTACGGCTATACCCGTGATTATTAAAATTTCTCGACTTAAAAATTTAATGGCTGACCCTGGTGAGCGAAGTTCGCACGTCACGAAAACGCCTACATTAGGTGGTGTAGCTATTTTTGCTTCAACCTTAATTAGCTATTTCTTGTGGGAGAATCCTGATGAAGGACAATTGATCCATCTTTCTATTTCTGCTATTGTAATTCTTTTCTTCTTAGGCGTTAAAGATGATATTTTAGTATTATCTCCAAAAAAGAAAATGTTTGTTCAAGTTGCAGTATCAGGATTAGTGGTAATTTTAGCAGATTTGCGAATTGAAAATCTTTTTGGAATTTTTGGGATAAATGAAATACCCTACCTCATTAGTCTTGCCCTAACAGTTTTCGTTTTTATTGCCTTAATCAATGCCATTAACCTCATTGATGGTATTGATGGTTTGGCGGGCGGAATTGGAATGATTGCTGGTGGAATGTTTGGTATATGGTTTTATTTGAATGGTCATTATGCCTTGGCTTGTTTGGCGTTTTCAATGGCTGGCTCGTTGGTAGGTTTTTTAAGGTTTAATTACTCAAAAACTTCTAAAATATTTATGGGTGATACAGGCTCTTTACTTGTTGGATTCATGTTAACGATGTTTGCAATAAAATTCATTCAATTAAATATCGAATATCGTTTTAATCCAAATGCTTCTTTTTCAGCTCCTATTTTAGCAATTATTGTGTTGATTGTTCCAATTTTTGATACGTTACGTGTATTTATTGTTCGCTTGAAAGATAAAAAATCTCCATTTGTTGGCGACAGGAATCATCTTCATCATATTTTGATTGACAGTGGTTTAAGTCATTTTCAGTCTTCTGTAATTCTATGGACATTCACATTAATTTCAACAATTTTGTTTTTAACTATCAACAAAACAACTGATAATACCACTTCATTATATATTTTGGTTGTTATATTTGCGATTTATATGTGGATTTCACACGTTTTAAAAAACAATATTCAAATCCGAAACGAAGCAAAAATTGAGACTGAAATCGGAACAACTGATAATCCCCAAACAGAAAAACTAAAAGGAGAATTAGCTACTTCTTGAGCTTAACATTACCTATAAAAATGCCTCTAATTTTATGAATTAGAGGCATTTTTATAGGTAATAAAATTCAGTTTCTCCCTAACTTTTTACTACTTTCTCTCAACTTTTCATCTATTCTTTGAATTACTTTTTCGCTATTTTTCAATTTTTCAGAGGCAGCATTATTACCTGAATTTAACGTGTTTTGTAAATCATTCTTTATAGATATCCATATTTCTTTTTGTTGTAAAAGAGTCTTGTAATTTTGCTCTTCCTTCTTAGAATCAATGGGTTTTCTTTTCGATGAAATGATTGAATTAGCATAAAGATCATTGATATTTTTACCCTTCAATGAATCTACTTTTGAGGATTTAGAAGTTTCAACATCACTTTTTAACTCTTTAGTAAAGTCGTCTCTCGTTTCAAGAGAAACGAGCGTTTCTTTGTCATTTTCAAATTCTTTTGTAATAGAATCGTTCGCTTTTGAAAGTTCAAGAGAATCATTATTGATGAATTTTAGCGTGTCTTCCAAGGCTACAGTTGTTTTTCCACTGCCAATAATATTACTCAGCTCAATTTTATTATTTTTCAATAACCATATTGATATTCCTCCCAAAAGTAAAAGTGGTAAAATAATCCAAAGAGGATTATTTATAGAAGATTCCTTTATTATTTTTTTATTCTCTGCTACAGGCATTGGTGTAACAACTCTCTGGTTATTAACAACTTCCATCACGACGATATTATGAATATTTTCATCAGGAATAGTGTTCACATTGGCCATTTTCAATAAGTTCTGACAAGAAATTTCCGAACCATGACCTTGTTTAAGGATTTCATCAATTTCATTATCTGAGAGATTTTGACGCAATGAATCGCTACAAATCAATAACTTATCTCCTTCGTCTAAGTTAAAACTAATGATTTCTAACTTTGATGGTCGTGCTAAAAACTGCAATTTTTGACCTTTTCTACTAAGATAACAGTGGGTATCACTAATCCAATTCATTAAAGAAGTATCACCCAACTCCCAAGAAACTTGTAGCTCATTGTCGGGATTAGCTTCTTTTGCAATCTTTGTACCAAACTGATAAATTTGTAAGATAGAGTCACGCAAAGCACGATAAGTCGTCTCCGAATCGTTCGGATTGAGGGTATTTTCCAGTGAATTTGTATCCATTTGTAAGGCAAACTGTTTAAACCAGATTGGCTGATTCTGGGTGTGTTATTTGTTGTACTTAACGTTTTACAAAAAATATGCCGAATTTGAAATGCAGATATTTTAATGAGAAGAATTAACCTAAATTTGAATAATTTCTAATTTAATTTAAAGAGATTTTTTAGTCCTTGATAAATATCTTTAAAACTGTCAGTGTTTTCAAATGAAGATATATATTCAATATTCATTTCAGGACGAAAATCTTTAACATTTTTTGATGGTGCATGATTATGAATAACAACTACAGGAAATTTATTAATAGGAAGATATTCTAAGCCAAATCCATCTTTAAATAAACACAAGGTTCTAGTTTGTGCACAAGCTAAATGTGCAGGAAAAGAATCTAAAGTAATTGCCCCCAATGACTTCTCAAGTAGGGAATTAAGCTGTAAAATAGATAATTTCCCAATGGCATCTACAATTTTTTCGTGGTAATTTTTTCGAGATAATTTAACAATAAGTTCATTTGAATATTTCGTTAACCCGCAAATTATTATTTTAGTGTTATCTTTTTTTTCAACCAAGATATCGATAATTCTGATCCATAGTTCATGATTGACCATTTTAGCTCTGGCTCCAGCCTCTGGAAATATCATAAAAAATTGAGTATCAATGTTTAATAAATTTGATACATCTTTGGTCAAAAATATTTTTGGCTGAATTAATTTACTATTTATTGAAAGTCCTAAGTTGCTTAAGGCTTGGGCTTGAATATCAATCGTATGCGAATTTTGTTGAGGGATAAAGTACTCCTTATCTAAGAATCCACCGTAACCTACAGTTCCAAAACCTATTTTTCTATCAATATTTAGAAATGGCAGTAAAATATTAGCGTTGTGTCCAGAATATCTAAAGTCAAAAGAATGAGAATAAAATTCGTTTCTCTGGGTCTTAATGAATGCAAATATATCAGTTAGATAAAGTCTAAATTTAGCAAAATTTGAAGAACTACTTCGATTGGTTCCACAATGATTAATATAAAAAACCTTATCAAACAATTCATTCTTTTCAATTAACTCTTTGCACCATATACCTGCAACAAGATGAATTTCAATTTTAGGAAAATTTTGTTTTAATACATTTATCATATAACCCATTATGAGCATATCGCCTATATGTCCAAAATTAAATAATAAAAACTTTTTTGGAAAAACACGCTCTTTATTTTTTTTATCACCAAAGGTTGAATAAAAAAAATCAATAAAAAAATCAATAAATAGCAATCGAAGTTTCGTTGGCCTATTTCCGCAATAAATTCTTTTCTGCATAATTTAATCTGTATAGTTCAATTTTTAATTTTAATAGCTTCTGAGTAGTCCTAACTTATATTTACTAATTTCTTTCTATTTATATTTTCAAAAACCACCTTCCAAACTTCATCGTATTCTAAATCAGAACATGGCTGACCATTTTTGACAATAAATTTTACATTAGACTTTGCTTCATATTCGCCAGAATAAGGCATATAATTTTTAAAATCTCCCAATTTTCCAAAAAGTAAAAAACCAAAAGTGTTAACGGCATTCGCAAAATGAGCAGGTCCACTATCAATACCTATAAAAAAATCAGCCTTTCTAATAATTTCTGCCGTTTCAAGCAATGTTAATTTCCCGCAAAAATTATAATACCCTGAATGACAGACTTTTAAGTTACTCTCCAATCCAATTTCTATAACCCCATAGTCAAACGAAATTAACAAATCAAGAACCAATTTTTCCCAAAAATATACCTGCCAATCTTTCGGAGAATAATTTGAATGACAATGAATGACAATTGTTTTAAAAGGAAAATTTAGTTTTTCTATCTTTTTCTCTATTAAATCTGGGATATAAATCTTAGGAGGTTCATTAGTCACAGGCAATCCTGCAACTTTCGCAAAAACTCCCAAAATATTTCCATGATTAAAATAATTTTCTACTAAAATATTCAAAGATATTGCTAATGGATTTTGCAGTGTTTTTCTCAAATAATTATATCGTCTTAACCCCGAAAGATGACAATTATAAAAATGATCAAAAGGGTTTTTTTTTGTTAAAAGTATTGAATGAAGAACGCTATATTCCTCAATCACCACATCTATATTAGGATTGAAATCTAATAATTCTCGATAGGCTTTTTTAACTATCCAATATACTTTTGCATTGGGATACATCTTTCTTAACTCACGTGAAAGTGGTTCACAGGCTACAATATCACCAAAGTGTTCTGCTAAAAGTATAGCTACGTGTTTACGATGTGGGTTGAATAATTTGTTAAACTTAATTTGACAATAAGTAAATATCCAATGATAAATTGACAGAAAAATATCTAAATACTTAAGGTATTGGTATTTGAAAATCTCTATAAAACGATTCTGGTGCATAATGTAAAGATATTAATGTTCATATTTTTAAAAGATTATTAGGTTAGGATATCAACCAATTTTCTAAAAGGATATTGCAAAACAGCTCGTACTCTCAAATATCTTTTAATTTTAGCAGGTTTAATATAACAGCAAGCAAATTGGTTATAATAATCATTAAAATTATCTCTTAATTGTTGTGCATAATAATCGAAAAGTGGTATAATATCTGGTCGATTTTCAAAATTAGAACGATTTTGGTATTTTGAAACTTCCTTGGGTCTATTGATACTATACCCACTAAAATGAAAGAAAATAAGAGGCACTGAGTTGATAAAATACTTTCCATTTTCCACGGTAACTTTACGTTCATGTAGATTCCAGTAAGCCACATTATATCCAAAATATTTATCAACTAATACAGCATCACGGAAATAGATTGGTACTAAAACCATCCAATGTTGATCCACAAAAAGCCCATTACAAAGGTCAATTCGGCAATCTTTCTTAAGGCGTTCCATCCACCAATTAATCATGTTTGAACTTACTTCACTCCTACTAATTGCTACGAATCCTAAATTATAGAGTCCCGTATTTAAATGATCAATTTCACGAGTATCAAATTTATCATTTATAGGAGAAGTAATGTGAGGAGTCAATACAATACTATATTTTTCCAGACTATCTTTCAAAGGTTTTAAACTGTCAAAAACGATAATATCTGGATCGAAATAAATTATGTTTTGTACATCTGGACGGTTCTTTAAAAAATAATCAAAATAATAGGGTTTTACGGCTGTATTGAGTTCGGTAATATCATATATATCACACATTTCATCCAAACAATCTATATTTATTTTATCAATTTCTAACAATTGAAAAGGAGGAATTTTATCTGATTCAAGTCTAATTTTATCTAATCTATCCACTAAGCCAATCACAAATTCAATGTCAGGATTTGTTTTTTTGATTGATTGTCCCAAAGTTTGGGCTTGGGCTAAATAATTAATTGAACACAATGTAAAAGCTAAGGTCATTAAGTTGTGAGGTTTAGAGTAGTTAAACTATTTATTTAAAATTTCCACAAAGGTCTGAAATGCTTTTTCTTGATTGTGTCTTTCAAGCACTTTTTTTCTGGCTTTCATACCCATCTGGTTTCTAAGTGATGAATTTTCTTTTAATTCTACTATTTTTTCAACCACATTATCAATATTTAGATATTCAAGAATGGCTCCGCAATCATTTTCTACAAAATCTTTGGCTCCTCCTGCCTTATCGAAACAAATAATTGGTTTTGATAATATGGCGGCTTCCAAAACTACCAATGGATAAGGATCCTCACGAGAGGAAACAAAGAAAATATCGAAAATTGACATAAAATCCAAGGGGTTTTCAACCGATTTTTGGAAGATAACATTTTCTAATTCTAATCGACTTTTATCAATTTGAAAATTTTTATAGTCAGTTTCAGTATCTTGACCGCCAACCCACAAAAAGAATATATCTTGATTATGCTTTAATTTATTAGCAACTTGCAAAAAAACATCAACACCTTTTCTTAAATCTACCGTTCCCATCCCTCCAATTAAGAAAGCATTTACAGGAATATCATACTTCTTTCGTAGTGTATCGTTCAATAATCTATCCGAATTGTAATTTAATGCTGATTGTGGTAATAAAGACGGTAAAATTCTAATTAAGGTTGGATTAATTAAATGATTTTTTATTAAGTTTTGCTTTACAGCATCCGCACAAACGATATATGAGGAACTTAAAGCAATTACATTTTGAAAAAATTCAGGTTTGGTATATTGCTGAATTCCCATTTCAAGTTCGTGAACATAGGTAATTATCGGGCAATTTAACTGATTTAACATAGGTAAAATATCACCATTTGCAATTGTATTGGAAATTATTAAATCAAAATTTTGGTTTTTAAGTGTATCCAAAACTTCATTTTTAAAGATATCTTTATTTATAACTTTTTTGTATAATTTACCAAGTAGAGATTTTTTGCCCACCAAATTTTGCTTTTTCCAATAATAAGTTTGGGCAATTTCATTAAATTCATTTTCAATAATTCCTCCATCCTTCAATAAGACAGAAAATTTAAAATTTTGATTCTCTTTTAATAATCTTAAGAATCTTAGTAAAAGTATTTGAGAACCTGCTCTATTTGCATCGTGACTTACGAAAAGAATATTTTTCATGTTTAAAGTTAATATCAAAAAAGTGTTAATTACTACCGTAAAATAAAAAGCTAATATTTTGCTGTAAAATTTTAGAGGTTAAACAATTCATTTTCATACTTTAAAATCGTTTTTTCCAAAATGTCAGTATATTGAAAATTCAAATATTTATCTAACGCTTGAAACATTTCCATTCTGTTCCTCAAAAAAAATGAATTTTGAGGCGTATGAATATTAGTCATTCCTCCACGATGTTTTCTGTACACCGCCATTGGTTCTGATAAATATTTTATTTTCCCATGCCGCCCAACCTCAATAAATATACCTAAATCGCCACTCGCAGATTTCCACCACCAAGCGGGCATTCCTTGCTTGAAAATGTTTCTAAAAACAGTGCTTGCCGTGCCTAAAAACCAAGATTTATCAGCTAGTAAATCTTCAATTAATGAAGTATCTTTCTGATTATCAGTATTAAACAAATGCTTCGGAGAATTATCTTCATAAACAACTTCTAATTGATGATGACAAAGTGAATAGGAAGGATTATGTTCTAAAAAATCTATTTGTTTTTGTAACTTCAGCGGGTCAGTCCAATAATCATCTCCTTCACACAAAGCAATATATTCACCTCGACATTTACTGAAAAGAAAACCCACATTATTTTTCCCTCCCATTTCACGTGGTTCTACAGGGCCTAAGTTTTTTGAATGCAAAAATGCCTGTATTTTATTGGGATATTTATGAGCAAACTGACTGATAATCAGAGCATTATTATCCGTTGAGGCATCATCGCCAATGATAATTTCAAACTCAAAATTAGTTTGCTGCATCAATATACCATCCAACATTTGAACGATAAATTTTTCGTGATTAAAAGTAGGTACAAGTACGCTAAGTTTAGGCATTTTTATTCAATATGAATGTATGGAGTTATTAATCTGGAATTATTGATTTCCAACTTATGTCGATATACGATTTCCCAAAATTACAAATTTGATAACGTATATTAAAATTTAGCAAAGAAAAAGCCTAATTTAAAGAGTTTGTCAGTAATTTAGCAAACGAATTTATTTCGCATATTAAAACTGTATCAAATGAATATACACGAGTATCAAGGGAAAGACATTTTAAAACATTATGGTGTCCGAATCCAAGAAGGAATTGTTGTGGATACACCCGCATTGGCAGTTGAAGCTGCCCGTGAATTGACGGCCCGCACGGGTACTAAATGGCACGTAATTAAAGCACAAATTCATGCTGGTGGACGAGGAAAAGGTGGAGGAGTTAAATTGGCGAAATCCTTAGATGAGGTCCGTACAAAATCGGAAGAAATTTTAGGTATGCAGTTAATTACCCACCAAACTGGTCCAGAAGGCAAAAAAGTAAGTAAAGTATTAATAGCGGAAGATGTTTATTATCCAGGTGTTTCGGAAGTAAAAGAATTTTATGTTTCGATTTTATTAGATCGTGCAAAAGGTTGTAATGTCATTATGGCTTCAACCGAAGGCGGTATGGATATTGAGGAGGTTGCAGAACATTCTCCAGAAAAAATCTTCAAAGAATGGATTGATCCAAGTGTTGGTTTACAACAGTTTCAAGCTCGTAAAGTAGCCTTTGCGTTAGGTTTATCGGGTGATGCTTTCAAGGAAATGGTGAAATTTATCAACGCACTTTACAAGGCTTACGTTGAAACAGATTCATCCATGTTTGAGATTAACCCTGTTTTAAAAACTTCTGACAATAAAATTCTTGCGGTTGATGCGAAGGTAAATTTAGATGATAATGCACTTTATCGTCATCCAGATTTCATTCCTTTGCGTGATGTAACGGAAGAAGATCCATTGGAAGTTGAGGCTTCAGCAAACGACCTAAACTATGTAAAACTTGACGGAAACGTGGGTTGTATGGTAAATGGAGCAGGTTTAGCAATGGCAACAATGGACATTATAAAATTGTCTGGTGGTCATCCCGCTAACTTTCTTGATGTTGGTGGTGGAGCAAATGCAAAAACGGTTGAAGCGGGTTTCCGTATTATTTTGAAAGACCCTAATGTTAAAGCAATTTTGATTAATATTTTCGGAGGAATTGTTCGTTGCGACCGTGTTGCTACGGGTGTTGTTGAGGCTTATAAAGCAATCGGTAATATTCCAGTGCCAATTATAGTTCGTTTACAGGGAACAAACGCAGCTGAAGGAGCAAAAATTATTGACGATTCTGGTTTGAAAGTATTTTCTGCAGTTTTGTTAAAAGATGCTGCTTTAAGAGTTGAAGAAGTTTTAAAAGCAATGTAATTGTTTACGATATAGATAAAATAGCAGAAAGTTTAGTTAGCTATTTCATCAAGCAAATAAAAATGGGGTAGAATCTAATTCTACCCCATTTTTATTTGCCTTTTTTTATTATTATTAGTTATCCTCTTTTAATACCTTCCATTACCGCCATTTTTTGCAGAAGCATTATAATATTTCATCGCCTCGCCCATTCTACTTTTAATATCCGATATACGTTGGGCATCGGATGGGTGAGTTGATAGGAAAATAGGAGGTTTTGAGCCATTACCCGCTTTTGCAGCCATTCTGCCCCAAAAATTAACTGCTTCATTTGGATTATAACCTGCCATTGACATAAAAATTAATCCTAAATGATCAGCCTCCGATTCTTGATAACGTCCATGAGCCAACATTCCTAATTGCACTCCAACGGGTGCAGCCACTCCAAATACAGTATTCCACAGATTTTGCGTTGCGGCTGGTTTATCTCTCATAGCAATACCTAAACCTACTTGTCCAGCAACCAAAAGCCCTTGTGCTAACATTCCTTCACTCATCCGTTCCGCCCCATGTTTAGCAATGGCATGGGAAACCTCATGCCCCATCACAACTGCAAGACCCGTTTCATTTTGCGTAATGGGTAAAATTCCCGTATAAACAACCATCTTTCCACCAGGCATACACCATGCGTTTACTTGATTGCTCTGCACCAATTCTGTTTGCCATTGATAACCATTCAAATATTCAGGTTTACCAACACTGTTGAAATAATTTTGTGCAGCTTTTGCAATTTTGTCGCCAACCCTTTTAACCATAGCAGCTTGTTGCGAATTAGCAGGAACAACCGTACTTGTATCCAAAAATTGCTTGTAACTTGTGAAAGCCATAGCATTCATTTCTGAATCAGAAACTAATAACAATTGATTGCGACCAGATAAAGGAACTTGTGAACAAGCCCAAATAGTAGTGAGGAGAATTACTCCGTAGAAACTTATTCTTTTCATTTTTATATTTATTGAAAGTTTTTATTGTAAATTATCTGAATCTTACCTCAAAAAAAGTGTGCCAACTGCAAGATAATGATAATTGAGACGTAAAAATCATAAAAAGGTTCTATAATATTACATTTTCAGGGTAATTTTGTTTAAAATACATTTAATATCTCAAATTACTATTAAAACGAACAAATATGAAAATCTTGTGCATTGGGCGAAATTATGCTGACCATATTTCAGAATTAAACAATGAAAGACCTGCTGAACCCGTTATTTTCTTAAAGCCTGATACTGCTATATTAAAAGATAATCATCCTTTCTACCATCCAGATTTTTCAAACGATATTCATCATGAAGTTGAAATTGTATTGAAAATCAATAAAGTAGGTAAAAATATTGATGAAAAATTTGCTCATAAATATTATGATGAAATAGGCATTGGTATTGATTTTACCGCCAGAGATATTCAATCAAAATTGAAAGAAAAGGGTTTGCCTTGGGAAAAAGCAAAAGCATTTAATGACTCTGCTCCTATCTCTGGATTTTTACCAAAATCACATTTTGATGATTTACAACACCTTAATTTTCATTTAGAAATTAATGGAAACATTGTTCAAAAGGGAAATACAGAAATGATGCTTTGGAATTTTGATGAAATCATTGCAGAAATCTCTAAATATTTTACTTTAAAAACGGGTGATTTAATCTTTACAGGTACTCCAGCGGGGGTTGGAAAAGTGGCTATCGGTGATAGATTAACGGCTTTTATTGAGGGAAAAGAGATGATCTCTTTTGAGGTAAAGTAAATTGTAAACAAAATTGAAATTGAAAAAATCGTTAATAACTATATTCCTAAGTCTAATTTTTATAAATATTCAGGCTCAAAAAACACAATTATCTTATCCGAAAGGCTATTTTTTGTTTCCTATTAATCCAAACCAACAAAATTTTTTGGCAGGTGGAATGGGTGATTTACGTTCCGACCATTTTCATGCAGGAATTGATATAAAAACCCAAGGTCGTGAAGGATTACCTGTTTATGCAACGGGAGATGGATACATTTCAGAAGTCCGTGTACAAACAAGCGGATATGGAAATGTAATTTTTATTACACATTCAAATGGCTTTGTCTCTGTTTATGGACATTTAAAAACTTTTGCGGAACCTCTGGCGAGTTATATTAAGAAGAAACGAATTGAAAGCCAGACTTTTGAAATAAAATTACTTTTACAAGCTAATGAATTTAAAGTTGCCAGAGGACAAATCATTGGACTTTCGGGTAATACTGGCGGTTCGGCGGGGCCGCATCTTCATTTTGAAATTAGGGATACTCGCAATAACATTTTGAATCCTTTAAATTTTGGGTTTAAAGAAATTCAAGATTCTGTTCCTCCTATTTTTCAACAATTAATTATTAAAACGTTAACAACAGATTCTCGTATAAATGGGGAATTTGGTAAACGTCTATACTATCCCACAAAAAATCCAAATGGCACATATTCTCTGAATCAAAAAATTACTGTTAATGGTGAAATAGGACTTGAGATGCTTTCAGTAGATAAAATGAACGGTACAAATAATTCAAATGGAATAACTTGCACCGAATTATTTATTGATGGCAAAGAGGTTTATTATTCACATCTTGAACAATTTCCAAACGAAGTATCGCACGATATTAATATTCATAATGACTACGGGATAGAACAAACAAGAGGGTTAAGATTTCAAAAACTCTTCCAAGATGATGGAAATAATGAATTGCCAATCTATAAACCCTCTATTTCAAGGGGGAAACTTTCTATTGAAGATGGTGAGTTACATCAAATAACGATTAAAATTTGGGACGCTTATGAAAATGGCAGTACAATAAATTTTACTGTAAAAGGAGAGAAAAGTGAAAGCTCAAAAACCGTTAGTCCCAATGCTTTTCCTGTAATAATTAATCAATCCATCGAGGATAATACACTTGTCATTAAAGCTCGTAACTTAAAGACAATCAATTCAATAGCAAGTCTTAAATTTGTAAAATCTTCAATTGATTTACCCATTAGTTACGTAAAAAACAATGAAGCGGTGTATCTTTGGGATTTGAAAAAAGGTTTGCCCGATTCTATAAACATTGACGGTTTAGCAAAAGCCACAAATTTCAAAAAAATAATTGTTCCGAATCAGTTTGAATCATTTATTTCGGATGATATAGTTGTAAATTTTGATGAGCGTTCATTGTATGATACTTTATATTTACAGACAGAATTAATTGGTAATACCATAAAAATTGCAGAAAATACGATTCCATTAAAAGGTAAAATTTCCGTAAAAATAACACCTCCTTTTCAAGAAATTAATTATGCTAAAACATCGGTCTATTACAAATTTAAAAACGCAAAAAGTTATTTAAAAACTACTTGGGTCAATAATCAGGCTCAATTTGAAGCAAAAAGATTGGGGAATTTTGAAATTTTAATCGATACGATTCCTCCAAAAGCAAGTATTATTCGTAAAAATCCTGATGAATTTTCGATGAGAATTGGGGATAATTTATCAGGTGTGAAGAGTTTTAAGGCTTTCGTTAATAATAAATTTGTGCTGACAGATTATGATGCAAAACAAGCAAAATTATGGTCAATTAAATCAGATTCTGCTCAAAAATTTTATGGAGATTTGCGGTTAGAATTAGAAGATAATCAGGGCAATAGAATACGGTTTGAAACAAAAATTGATAGTATAAAAATTGTCACGCCAATATTTATTAAAAAGGCTAAACAAACGAAGAATGAATCTAAAAATAGGCGAAAAAGCTCCGCAGTTCGAGCAAAAAAATCAAAACGGAAAGACCGTTAAACTTGCTGATTTTGCAGGAAAGAAAATAGTTTTATATTTTTATCCAAAAGATGATACTCCAGGCTGTACTGCACAAGCCTGTAATTTGAATGAAAATTTATCAGCTATGAATGCTAAAGGTTTTGAAATTATTGGCGTTAGCGTTGACGGAGAAAAGGCTCATCAAAAGTTTATTAAAAAATATGATTTAAAATTTACATTACTTTCAGATGAAGACCATCAAATGGTGGAAGCTTATGGCGTTTGGGTTGAGAAGTCGATGTATGGTAAAACGTATATGGGAACCGCCAGAACAACTTTCTTGATTGATGAACAAGGTGTTATTACTGATATAATTTTAAAAGTAGATACCAAAAATCATACAACACAGATTTTAGGGTAAAATAACAGATTCTTAATAATTAATTATATATAATGCAAATTACTGAATTACAAAACGTTGCGTCACAAGTTAGACGTGATATTGTCAGACAAGTACACGCTTGTCAGTCTGGTCACCCAGGTGGATCATTGGGTTGTGCCGATTTATTAGTAGGTCTTTATTTCGACCAAATGAACCTCAAATCTAATGCTGACGGAACAAAGCCTTTCGATATGAATGGTATTGGAGAAGATCTTTTCTTCTTGTCAAATGGTCACATTTCACCCGTTTTTTATTCGGTTTTGGCTCGTGCTGGTTATTATCAACCTGCTGAATTAGCAACTTTTCGCAAGTTAAATTCACGCTTACAAGGACACCCAACCACCCACGAACATCTTGAAGGGATTCGTATTGCTTCGGGTTCTTTGGGTCAAGGAATGTCGGTGGCAATTGGTGCTGCACAAGCCAAAAAATTGAACGGAGATAAATCAATGGTTTTCGTATTGATGGGTGATGGCGAGCAAAATGAAGGTCAAGTTTGGGAGGCTGCAATGTATGCACCGCACCATAAAGTTGATAATTTAGTAGCAATTATTGACTTTAACGGTCAGCAAATTGATGGACCAACCGATAAAGTGATGAACAATCGTGATTTAGGAGCAAAATACGCTGCCTTCGGTTGGAATATTATGAAAATGAATGGCAACGACATGGCCGACGTTGTAAAAGTTTTAGCCGAAGCTCGTGCATTTTCTGGAAGTGGACAACCAACCATGATTATTATGACCACAGAAATGGGTGCTGGCGTAGATTTTATGATGGGTTCGCACAAATGGCATGGTGTTGCTCCGAATGATGAGCAATTGGCAGCAGCATTAGCACAATTACCTGAGACTTTGGGAGATTATTAGTTCCAAAATAAAAATATAGAATCTTGAAAATCAAAAAGTTACATATCAAAAACTTTAAATCTATTGCAGATTTAGAAATTATTGAACCCAATCCATTTACGGTCTTTGTTGGACCAAATGGTTCGGGGAAAAGTAATATTTTTGAGGCGTTGGAGTTTTGGACTTTGGCTCGACAAAGTAATTTAATTGATGTTGATAGTTTATTTGGAGGTTTAAAGGAAATTAATCATTCTAATAATGGCGATAATGGACCTTCAATTACTTTTAATTTTACGGAATATTCATTAGAATCAACAATAGGTTTTTTAGTTAGAAATAATAATAAAAATTATTACACTTACGAAAATTCAAGTGTTTCACAAGATGATTTTGTTGAGAAGGAAAGTAATGATTTTAAACAGTTTGTTACTAATAATTCACGACTTTTTGTAAATAGTCCCAAAGGAAATAAGCTAAATCTTCAAGATGATAATCGACTTACATTAATTTCTGATAATCTCGAAAAAGTTTTAAAACGCATCTTAAAAAACGAAGAAGATAAAGAAGAAATCTTGGATTGGTTAAGATTATTCATTCCAGAATTTGAAGATATTTTCATTGAATCTTCTGAATTAAGTAGAACTGATACTTTAATTGTTAAAGAAAAATACTCGTCGAAGTATTTTAACAAAAAATTAATTTCTGACGGAACATACAATATTCTTGCTCTTCTAACAGCCGTTTTTCAATCTGATGAACCCCAATTTTTGTGCATTGAAGAACCTGAAAATGGACTTACTCCCGATGTTATAAAAGAAATGGTTACACTTTTTAGAAATGCTTGTGAAGAAAAAGGTCATTATATTTGGTTGAATACACATTCTCAGTCTTTGGTTTCACAATTAACTCCTGATGAAATAATTACGGTTGATAAAATCAAGGGAGAAACTAAAATTAAGCAATTTAAAGGTCAAGATTTTCATGGACTACGAATGGATGAAGCATGGCTAACCAATACTCTTGGAGGTGGGTTACCGTGGTAAATATTGGTTTTATTTGTGAAGGTTACACTGAATTATTTATTTTAGAATCGGATAGTTTTAAGAGTATTCTAAATTCGTTAAAACTTAAATCTGTTGGTGTAATTAATGTAATGGGTAATGGAAATTTATTACCCCATAATATTAAAATTCATCAAGAAAACCTTTTTGAAAAAGGAGCATCATTGATTTTTGTATTGACTGACCTTGATGAAGACCACTGTATTACTAAAACTCGTTTAAGAATAACAGAGTCTGAAAATCAAATTATTATAGTTGCTGTCAAGCAAATAGAATCTTGGTTTTTAGCTGATGCTTCAACTATGAGTCTAATTTTTAAAGGTGATTATTCATTTGAAAATCCTGAAAATGAGGATGTTCCTATTGAAACCATTAGAAAAATTTATTTCGATAAATTTAAAAGAGGCTTAATTGGTAGAGATGAAAAGAAAAAATTGGCTAAAAAAATGCTTAGTTTAGGTTTCTCCATCCAAAATGCCGCCAATCATCCAAATTGCCCAAGTGCAAATTATTTTTTAACCAAATTAAAATCAATTGCAAATAATTGAAATTTACTATATTTAATGAAAAAATATACATTTACAGAAAAAAAGGATACCCGTTCTGGCTTCGGAGCAGGTATGCAGGTTTTAGGTCAAACTAATCCAAATGTTGTGGCTTTATGTGCTGATTTAATCGGTTCATTGAAGTTGGATGCTTTTATTAAAGAAAATCCAGAAAGATTTTTTCAAACGGGTATTGCCGAAGCAAATATGATTTGTATTGCGGCTGGCTTGACAATTGGTGGAAAAATTCCTTTTGCAACCACTTTTGCTAACTTCGGAACAGGACGTGTTTATGACCAAATACGTCAATCAGTTGCTTATTCAAACAAAAATGTTAAAATTGCTTGCTCTCACGCAGGTTTAACTTTAGGAGAAGATGGAGCAACTCATCAAATTTTGGAAGATTTAGGTTTAATGAAAATGCTCCCAGGCATGACTGTTATCAACCCTTGCGACTATAACCAAACAAAAGCCGCAACTATTGCTGTAGCAGAATATGTTGGACCTGTTTATTTACGCTTCGGTCGCCCAGTTGTGCCAATTTTTACTGACCCTGACCAAGAATTTATCATCGGAAAAGCTTGGATGGTAAACGAAGGGAAAGATGTAAGTATCTTTGCCACGGGGCATTTAGTATGGGAAGCAATCTTGGCGGGTGAGATTTTGGCAGAAAAAGGAATAGATGCAGAGATAATAAATATTCATACGATTAAACCTTTGGACGAAGAAGCTATCTTAACATCGGTGCGTAAGACGGGATGTGCAGTTTCAGCAGAAGAGCATCAGATTGCAGGTGGCTTGGGTGATTCAATTGCACAAGTACTTATCAAAAATCATCTCGTTCCGATGGAATACGTGGGAGTAAATGATTCTTTTGGTGAATCAGGAACACCTGCTCAATTGATGGAAAAATATGGTTTGAATGCAGCTTCCATTGTTGAAAAAGTCTTGAAAGTTATTGCACGCAAAAATTAATAAGTTTTTGATTGTGAGTACATTAACTCCGCAAGAATTTAGATTCTTGCGGAGTTTTTTTGTAGGACAGGTTTACAACTTCATGCTGAATGATAGAGATAAAACTAACCGATTCAGACATATTAGCAAAATTTTCGGTTCTTGAAACACGCAGTTTTGCCTTTAATCAACTGGTAAGAATTTATCAGCAAAAAGTCTATTGGCATATCCGAAAAATGGTGATTGACCACGACGATGCCAATGATTTAACCCAAGAGACATTTATAAAAATTTGGAAAGCGTTAGATGATTTTAAAGGAAATTCGCAATTATTTACTTGGATTTATCGAATTGCAACGAATGAGTGTCTAAATCATTTAGCAAAAAAGAGAAGACGTTTTTTTCTACAGATAAACGATATTACCGAAGAATTATCCAATAAAATTGATGATTCAAATTTGATTTCGGGGGATGAAATTCAGTTGAAATTACAAAAAGCACTTTTGACTTTACCAGATAAGCAAAGATTGGTTTTCAATATGAAATACTATGATGAAATGAAGTATGAAGAGATTTCGGAAATTACAGGTACTTCCGTTGGTGCATTGAAAGCATCATATCATCTGGCAGTTAAGAAAGTGGAGCAGCATCTTAAAAACTCAGAATTTTAAAGATCTATTTAAACCATTATTGAAATTTGTAATCAAAGAATAAAAATAATAAATTTAAAATTACACTAAAAATATAAAAGCAAAATTTCAATGTATTTTATGTTTCTACGTGTTTGAGGAGATGAAAAATAAGAATTTTGATTTAGACAATCTACCAAAATTAACCATTTTTAAAGTACCTGAAAATTACTTTGATGAGTTGCCTATGCAAATTCAGGCACAAACTTCTGGTCAAGCGAAAGTAATCCCTTTGGTTTCATGGTCAAAAAAACGTACATGGGGAAGCATTGCAGCTTGTACAGTCATTGGAATTTTGGGATATTTTACTTTAATGCCTAAGCAGGATTCATTGGGACACGAGGCTTTGGCGGGCATTCAGAATCAGGAAATTGTCAATTATTTAATACAAGAAAATATCAATCAAACTGATCTTGCTGAACAAATAACTAACAATAAAACTCTAAAATTTAAAGATTCAGAGTTATTGGATAATTTAAAAGTAACTGATAAAGATATTTTACAAAGTGTTGATTTTTAAAATATTGACAACGAAATTTAATCACTTTAATTCAAAAAAAATGAGAAAAGTTACCATTTTAATTACAGTTTTATCATTTACCTTTTCAATGAGTTTGAAGGCACAAGACGACTATCCAAGAGGCAAAGAAAAAATCAGAGCGGCAAAAGTTGGTTTGATTACGAACCGTTTAGACCTTTCGGAAGAACAGGCTAAAATTTTTTGGGTAGTTTATGATGAATTTGATAAAATACGGTCTGAAATTAGAAAAAATATTCGCCAAATGACGGCTGAAAGTCGCAATATCACTACTTCTGATGATAAAATTCTTTCTGATTTAAAAGAAGTTTTGAGTCTGAAACAAAAAGAAGTTGATTTGGAAAAAGAATATTTATCCAAATTTTTAAAGACA
>JACMRQ010000358.1 GCA_014376355.1 Arcicella sp.
GATGCAAGCAATTAATAAAATAATGATGCCCAAAATGCCAAAAAGTTTTACATATTTAATGTAACCGCCTGTGTTAATTCCATCGTTAAATTCACTGTAAAGCCTCCATCTTTCCATTGGAAATAAAAACACCGCAGGTTTAACAACCGTTTGCATGAGTTTATTATCAGCAAAATGATTGAAAACTATATTTTTTATAGAGGCATTGGTTTTTGTAAGATTTACGCCTTCTTTTAATTGCACAAATACTTGAAATGAATTATTGCCCCAAGTATTATTTTTTATTTCAGGATTAATTTTTTCTTGTAGTTGCCAAGGAATCAAATAGTCAAATTGAAAGGTAGCATTTTTTGGCTGTTTGGTAACGACCGCCGTTACTTTCAAATCCACGGTATTATCCATCTTCAAAACTTTTCCAATTGGGTTTTGATTTCCAAAAAATGTTTGCGCTAATTCGTCCGTCAAAACGATTGAATAAGGGTCTTTTAGCGGGTTTTTATCACCTTTTAAAACTTGAAAAGAAAATATATCAATTCCCTGCTCACCCAAAAAATGCCCGACCTTACTAAATTTCTGATTACCCATCACCAATGAATGCCCACTTCCCCAATCGCACATGGCAACTGCCTTAAAATCAGGATATTTAGTCCGTAATTCTTCTCCCATTGGATAGGGTAGGGCATTCTGTGAACCACGATGTCCATCAAAAGTTTGGTGCATCATTATTTGATAAATTGAATCGTAGTTTTTATGATGTTTGTTGGCAGAAAGTTCATCAATCATCCACAAACCAATTAGCATAGCTACCGCCATTCCAACGGCTAAACCAGCAATATTAATAAAAGAATATACCTTGTTTTTGACAAGATTCCGTAGGGCGATTTTTAGATAATTTTTTAACATGACATTTGGGGGTTGAAAGTCGAATGATTAAAGGTAAATGGTCATTACGTTACTAATCATTAACCTTGAAATGGTTATGTCTAGAATTGTTCCAAATATATGCCAAAGATGTAACGGTCTGATTATCAAAATTTTATAGTATTTGTAAAAATAGAAAGTGTGCGAAAACGGACACTTTCTGTGCGTTATTAGAACATTTACTATTACATATAATTTACAACTCATAACTAATTTTAAAATTTCCTTTTCTTTGTAAGAAAAAGTCCTTAATTTTGCAGTCTTTAAAAATAAAGTCTGTGCAAAAAAGTATCTTAAATACGTTTAAAATTGATATCTTTCGCCTCGAAAGCAAGCAATATATGCACGAATTTGAGGGAAACGATGATTTTTTTGAAGCACTTGACCAAAATTTAATTCAGAAAGGTCATTTTAAAGCAACAGTTTCTTTGAATAAAAATGAGACGATGATTCAGATGATTTATAAAATCTCTGGAAACGTTGAACTAACTTGCGACCGAAGCCTTGACCTCTTTGATTTTTCAGTAGATATTACGCAGAAAATGATTTTGAAATTTTCTGACCATAATGAAGAAATCACAGAAGAATTAATGTTGATTGACCGTAACACCCAATATATTAACGTTGCACAAGATATTTTTGACTTTATTGGCTTGCAAATTCCGATTAAAAAACTGCATCCACGCTTCACACAAGATGAAGTTACGTATGATAGTTTAATGCAGAAGTTTGAAGAGGAATATGAAGAAGAAGATTTTGATGAGGATAATTTAGATGACGACGATTTTGATTTTGGAGATGATGAAAATGACAATTTTGAATCAAACGATGAAGAATCAGAAGATGAGGGAGAAATAGTTTATTCAACTTTGAAAGATGTGGAAAGTGAAAGTAGTGAAACTGAAATATCTATAGAAAAGCCCATCGACCCACGTTGGGAGGCTCTAATGAAATTGAACAAAAATTAGTAAAAAATAAATAACGAATCATAAATTAAGAAAATAAAGATATGGCGCATCCTAAACGCAGAATTTCGACATCCCGTAGAGATAAAAGACGTGCTCACGACTTCGGAACTCCAAAAACAATCACAACTGATCCAACAACTGGTGAAATCCATTTGCGTCACCGTGCTCACGTATTCGAGGGTAATTTGATGTACAAAGGTAAAATGATTGTTGAAGGTTATGCTGTTCAAGCGTAATTAATTGAGTTTTTGACATTTGGTAATAGAGACTTTTTTTTAATAATAATCTCCATTACTGGATGTCAAAAATTTTACTTTTAAAATAGTTTCAAATTTGTTTTTTGAAGAAAAAGCAAATTTTGAAACTATTTTTACAAAAAAATACTGATTCACACTTCATACATTGTATTTTTGTGGTTAAATTGTTTAACCAGAAAAATAGATTAATGAAGATAGGTATTGATGCAATGGGTGGAGATTTTGCTCCCAAAGCAATCGTGGAAGGAATCATCTTAGCAGCACAAGAATTACCCGCTGACATTACCATCGTATTGATTGGTAAAGTTGAGGATATTCAACAAATTATTGATAGTCAAAATTTTAAGGGATCAAACATTGAAATCGTTGAAGCTAATGAGACTATTGAAATGGGTGAACACCCTGTTAGGGCATTACAATCTAAACCCAATTCCAGTATCGGAGTTGGGTTTAAACTTTTAAAGACAGGTGAGATTGACGTTTTTGCTTCAGCAGGTAGTACAGGAGCAATGATGGTGGGGTCTTTATTCTCCATCAAAACTATTGAAGGCGTTCAACGTCCACCAATTGCCGGTTTTGCTCCACAAACGGACGGAAATTTAGCGGTAATTTTAGATATTGGTGCAAATGCTGATGTAAAACCCGAAATGTTAGCTCAATTTGGGGTGTTGGGGTCTATTTATGCCAAGGCAACAATGAATATTGAATCGCCAAGAGTTGGTTTAATGAATATTGGAGAGGAAGCGGAGAAAGGTTCATTGATTGCTCAACAAGCTTACAAGCTAATGAAGGAGAATAAAAAAATCAACTTTATTGGCAATATTGAAGGAAAAGATTTTTTCAAAGGTAAAGCTGATGTAATTGTTACGGATGGTTTTACTGGAAATATCCTCTTAAAAATGGGAGAGTCTCTCTACGGTATTATGAAGGATAGAGGCATTAGCGACGAATTCCTAGACAAAACAAATTACGAAGCCGTAGGTGGAAGTCCGATAATTGGGGTAAATGGAAATGTTATCATCGCACACGGTTCGTCGTCAGCAACGGCGGCAAAAAATATGGTTCATCTTTGCCGCAAGGTAGTTGAATCTAAAGTTACAGAAAAAATTAAAGAAGCATTACGTTAGTTTTAATTATGAGTTTTGAGCTATAAGTTATGAACGGTCCGCCGTAGCGGTTTTACCCATAATTTATAATTCACAACTACATCTCCATTATGACCAAAATTACAGCTGCAATTACAGGCGTACAGGGATACGTTCCCGAGGATATTTTGACCAATGCCGACCTTGCGACGCTTGTTGATACCACAGATGAATGGATAACCTCTCGAACAGGAATCAAACAACGTCATATTCTGAAAGGCGAAGGTAAAGGCACGTCCGTAATGGCAATTGAGGCGGTAAAAGGTTTATTATTAAAAACAAATACGCAACCAGATGAAATAGACTTGTTGATATGTGCAACTATTTCTCCTGACCACTTTTTTCCTGCTACAGCCAATCTTATTTGTGAAGGAGCAGGTATTAAAAATGTAGGTTCTTTTGATATTGCAGCGGCTTGTTCAGGGTTTATAAACGCCTTGATAACAGGTGCAATGTTCATAGAATCAGGACGTTACAAAAAAGTTGTTGTGGTTGGAGCAGATAAAATGTCATCAATTGTTGATTATACAGACCGTACCACTTGCGTTTTATTTGGCGATGGAGCGGGAGCAGTTTTATTGGAAGCTAATTATGAAGGATTGGGTATTCAAGATTTCATTTTGAGATCAGACGGTTCGGGAGCTAATCATCTAATTCAAAAAGCGGGTGGTAGTGCTTATCCACCAACTCATGAGACGATTAATGCCAAAGAGCATTTTATTCATCAAGATGGGCAGACAGTGTATAAATTTGCGGTAACAAAAATGGCAGATGTCTCGGCGGAAATCATGGAAAGAAACAATTTGACAGGTGATGACATTTCTTTTTTAGTACCTCATCAAGCCAACAAACGTATTATTGACGCAACGGCACATCGAATGGGCATAGGAGAAGAAAAAGTAATGATGACCATTCAAAAATATGGAAATACAACGGCAGCAACGATTCCACTTTGTTTATGGGACTACGAATCTCAATTGAAAAAGGGAGATAACTTAGTTCTTGCAGCTTTCGGAGGAGGATTTACGTGGGGAAGTATTTATTTGAAATGGGCAATTTGAGTTAATCAGAATACAGTAAAAAAACATAAAATGGCAAATACCGCAGACATTAAAAACGGATTAGTAATTAAATTCAATAATGATTTATTTTCAATTATTGAATTCCTTCATGTAAAACCAGGTAAAGGTCCCGCTTTTGTGAGAACAAAATTGAAATCCTTGAATACAGGTAGAGTCATTGATAATACTTTCAACTCAGGTGTAACGATTTATCCTGTGCGTGTTGAGCGTCGTGTGTATCAATATCTTTATGCAGAAGAATTTGGGTTTACCTTTATGGATAATATCACTTTCGAGCAAGTTACGCTTAATAAAGAAATGGTGATAGCATCCGATTTGATGAAGGAAGGACAAGAAGTTGAAATTCTTATCAATACTGAAACAGATTTGCCGATTTCGTGTGAGATGCCAATGTTCGTTGAATTAGTGGTTACTTATACTGAAAATGGACTTAAAGGTGATACCGCAAATGCCCCTAAAAAACCCGCAACGGTTGAAACAGGAGCAACAATTACTGTTCCCTTATTCATACAAACAGACGAAAAAATTAAAGTAGATACTCGTACTTATGAGTATGTTGAAAGAGTTAAAAGTTAACTAGGAAAACGGGGTTGGACTTTAGGGGTTAGATTTTATCGCCTTCAAAGCCTAACCCTCAACCCTTAATCCTAAAAAACACATGGAAAACAAAGAAATACAAAAACTGCTTGACTTTATTGCACAGTCAAATCTTGATGAGGTAAGTATCGAAACTTCTGAATTGAAGTTATCTGTAAAAAGATATGGTGCTGCTCCCGTAGTTCAGCAAGTAATTGCTTCTGCTCCGCAAGTTGTTGCTTCAATAGCAGTTGCTCCTGTGAATCAAGCAGTTGCACCAACTTTGCCAGTGGCTGTTCCCGTTGTGGCATCGAATAGAGTTACTATCAAATCGCCAATGATTGGAACGTTCTATCGTTCAGCAAGTCCAGATAGACCTTCATTAACCGAAGTTGGTTCAGACATTTCGAAAGGTCAACCTGTGTGTATTATCGAAGCAATGAAATTATTTAACGAAATCGAATCTGAGATTTCAGGACGTATTGTTGAAGTTTTGGTAGAAAATGCCACACCCGTAGAATATGACCAACCTCTTTTTGTTGTAGAACAATAGGTTAGATGTTAGATGTTTGGGGTTAGGGGTTAGGTGTACTGCCAATTTCTATCCCCTAATTCCTAACCCCTAACACCTAAAAATATGTTTAAAAAAATACTCATTGCCAATCGTGGTGAAATTGCCCTGCGCATCATCAGAACGTGCCGAGAAATGGGCATCAGAACGGTTGCGGTTTACTCAACCGCCGATCGTGAAAGTCTCCACGTAAAATTTGCGGATGAAGCCGTTTGTATTGGACCTCCACCAAGCAGACAATCATACCTAAATATTCCTGCTATTATATCTGCTGCCGAAGTCACAGGAGCGGATGCTATTCACCCAGGTTACGGATTTTTGTCTGAAAATGCTGAATTTTCAAGAATTTGTGCTGAATATGGCATCAAATTTATTGGAGCAACTGCCGATCAAATCAATGCAATGGGCGACAAGGCAACTGCCAAATCAACTATGAAAAATTCGGGTGTTCCAGTAATTCCCGGGTCTGAAGGTTTGATTGATACAGTTGAAGAAGCAAAAATCTTAGCGAAAGAAATCAAATATCCTGTTATCATCAAAGCTACGGCTGGTGGTGGTGGCAGAGGAATGAGAATTATTCGCCACGAAGGTGAATTTGAAAAACTCTGGGATGATGCCAAAATAGAATCAGCGGCGGCTTTTGCTAATGATGGTTTATATATGGAAAAATACGTTGAAGAGCCACGTCACATCGAAATCCAAATCGTTGGCGACCAGTTCGGAACGGTTTGTCATTTGTCTGAACGTGACTGTTCAATTCAACGTCGTCATCAAAAATTATGTGAAGAAACACCTTCGCCAGCTCTTACGCCCGAATTGCGTGAACGCATGGGTGCAGCAGCAATTAAAGGTGCAGCGGCTATCAGATATGAAGGTGCGGGTACGGTAGAGTTCCTTTTGGATAAAAACGGAGATTTCTATTTTATGGAAATGAATACCCGTATTCAAGTGGAACATCCTATTACTGAGGAAGTTACAAACTTTGATTTAATTAAAGAACAAATAAAAGTAGCGGCAGGAATTGCGATTTCAGGACAAAATTATTTTCCAAAATTATTTGCTCTCGAATGTAGAATTAACGCCGAAGACCCCGCTCATGGTTTCCGTCCATCGCCGGGTAAGATTACTAATTTGCATTTGCCAGGTGGTCATGGAGTTAGAATTGATAGTCATGTTTATTCAGGATATACAATTCCACCCAATTATGACTCAATGATTGCGAAGGTAATTGTAACGGGGCAAAGTAGGGAGGAAGTGTTATTGAGAATGAAGCGAGCCTTGCAAGAATTTGTGATTGAGGGCGTGAAAACCACAATCCCATTTCACATCAAATTAATGGATGATGAACGTTTTAAATCAGGAAATTTCACGACAGCATTTATGGATGGATTTGATTTAACGAATTTGTAGAAGTAATAAAAAAAGCTCTCTAAAATTGATTTTAGAGGGCTTTTTTTATTACTTTAAATAAAATAACCACGAAATAGTTATCTTCGCTCTACAAACTAATTTATCTGTTGTTTATGATTATTCCAATTCAAAAAACAAGTAGCGAAGTTAAAAACTTTGTTTTCAGTCCTTACTTCGGTGATGGACTACGGATAACTTTTGGCGTTGTTTTCCCAAGTTTAATTCTGGCTCAATTTAATTTACTTCAAGTTGGAATTACCGTTTCTTTAGGTGCTTTATGTGCAAGTATTGTGGATTCGCCTGGACCCATTACACATCGACGCAATGCCATGTTTTTTACCATTGCTATTGTTGCGGTCGTATCCTTACTTACAGCTTTTTGTAATTTTTCTGTATATCTTCTTGGTATGTTGATAGTTGGGTTAACATTCATATTCTCAATGCTTTATGTCTATGGAACACGAGCGGCATCCGTAGGAATTGCAGCATTATTGATAATGATTTTAGGTATTGGAGACATTCGGCCATTACCCGAAATATTGCTTTATTCGCTCAATATTTTCGTGGGTGGATTATGGTATATTGCCCTAAGTTTATCGCTTCATCGTATCATGCCGTATCGTCAAGCACGGTTAAATTTGGGAGAATGTCTGATTGAAATTGCTGATTTTATGCGAATTAAGGCGGGTTTTTATCAAGAAGGAATGGACTATGATAAAAATTATAAGAAACTTATTGAAGCTCAAATAACGGTTAGTGAAAAAACTGATGCTGTGAGGGAACATCTGTATAAAAGTCGGGAAATTGTGAGGGAAAACACGCAAGAGGGACGATTTTTATTAGTAATATTTGTGGATATGGTGGATTTATACGAACAAATTATGTCCACTTTTTATAATTATCAAAACCTTCATAAACAGTTTGATAAAACAGGCATTCTGACTGATTTTGAAAATACGCTTAATCTCTTGGCCGAACAAATTGAAGAAATTGGGGCTTCATTAAAAGATGGAACTAATCCCCATCTTTCTTTAAAATTACCCAGAAAAATAAAAGATTTGAAATTAGAAATTGAAGCACTTGTAGCTTTGAAAGAATTGGAAAGTTCTACGGTTAATTTTTCAACGATTGGGTTACAGGCTTTAAGAAATATTGAAGTTAATGTTGAAAATATATATTTGAGAATCAAAAAGATTCGGGAATATTTTAAAGATAAAAAGCTCAAAACTTTAGTTAAAAATGACATAAAAATTGCTTCATTTATTTCTCATCAAGAATATGAACTTGATAATTTTACGGATAATTTAAACCTCAAATCTGAGATTTTTAGACACGCTCTTCGTGTTTCGGGCATAATGTTGGTTGGGTTTATTATAGCTCACTCTTTCAATTTTCTTCACAGCAATTGGATTCTATTGACTATCATAGTTATTATGAAACCTGCTTACAGTCTAACAAAAGAACGGAATCTTGATCGTTTAATTGGTACAGTTGCAGGAGCTTTTATTGGTATGGTTATCCTTCATTTCGTAATGGATACCCATTTGCTCTTTGCCATTTTGTTAATTTGCATGTTAGGAACGTACAGTTTTCAACGCAAAACATATCTCGTTAGTGTAGTTTTTATGACTCCTTTTATTTTAATTCTCTTCGATTTTTTGGGTATGGGAAGCCGTGCTCTGTTTATTGAACGGGTTTATGATACGCTCATCGGTGGGGGACTTGCCTTTATCGGAAGTTATATCTTACTGCCAAATTGGGAATATGAAAAACTTAAAAAGACGCTTATTGAGATGTTGGAAGCTAATTTGGCGTATTATCATCAAGTTTCGCAAATGTATTTTGGCGTTAAATATGATAGAATTCCCTATAAAATTATTAGAAAAGAAGTATTTGTACGAAGTGCCAATTTAGCTTCTGGATTTCAACGGATGTTCTCAGAACCTAAGCACAAACAATTAAGCATTAATGAAATTCATGAATTTTCGGTGTTAAATCATTTATTGTCATCCTATGTTGCGACACTTGCTTTGTATGCGAGCGAACATTTTGAGAAAATTCCCGATTTTGAGGGCTTGCAAGTAATTGCCCAAAATACGGAGAATATGATGAAAGAAGCTATGAAAATTATTGAAAAAAGCGAATTTATTGATAAAGAAAGTATCCAAATTATCAAACAAAAAATTATAGCTGACCAAGATGAAGAAAGCCAAATTGTCATACCTGAGCAGTTTATGAATATTCAAAAAGTGGCTTATGATATTTGCAAAATTTCGGAGCGGATTCGGTTATGAGTTTGGAATTTTATACTCCAAATTTGCCAAACCCAAAAAGCATGGTTAAATTTAGACATTCAAAGAAATAAGAAACGACACAATGATAAAAAATAACTGGACAAAAGAAGAAGTTGAAGCAATTTATAATTTGCCTTTCATGGAATTAGTCTATCGTGCTGCCACAGTTCATCGTCAGTATAATGACCCGCAGGAGGTTCAAATTAGTACTTTATTGTCAATAAAAACGGGCGGATGTCCAGAGGATTGTTCATACTGTTCACAGGCAGCACGCTATCATACAGACGTAAAGGTGCAAAAATTGATGGAAACGCCTGAAGTTTTGGCGGCGGCTCAACGGGCTAAAGATGCAGGTTCATCCCGTTTTTGTATGGGTGCAGCTTGGCGTGAAGTACGTGATAATAAGGACTTTGATAAGGTTTTAGATATGGTGAAAGGCGTAAATGAATTAGGTTTAGAAGTATGTTGTACGCTTGGAATGTTATCAGAATCGCAGGCTGAAAAACTGAAAAATGCGGGTTTGTATGCTTATAATCATAACATTGATACCAGCGAAGAAAATTACGAAGATGTAATATCAACCCGTACTTTCGCTGACCGTCTGAATACGATTGATAATGTTCGCAAGGCAAAATTATCAGTTTGTTCAGGAGGAATTATTGGTTTGGGTGAAGGAGATGTTGACCGTATGGGAATGTTAAAAACTTTGGCAAATATGCCACAACATCCTGATTCTGTGCCAATTAACAACCTTGTACCTATTAAGGGAACACCTCTTGGCGAGCAAGAACCTGCTTCCATTTGGGATATGGTCAGAACAATTGCTACGGCAAGAATCTTGATGCCAAAATCAATGGTAAGACTTTCAGCAGGACGGATGGGTATGTCTTTTGAAGGACAAACTTTATGTTTTATGGCGGGTGCAAATTCTATTTTCTCAGGCGATGTACTTTTGACAACCCCTAATCCTACAGTTTCTAATGATAGAGAATTATTTCAAATCTTGAGTATTAAACCACGTGTGGCTTTTAAAGAAAACAAGCAAAAAGCAGAGGTGAATTTTATTCCGAGTGTAGTGGAAGCAATGGAAGAGGTTTTGAATTAATAATAAGATAACAAAACAAATATTCATGGCATGATTTAAGGATAACATCCAATTTCATGCCATGAATTGATAATAATATATAATTTCAACTTAGCATAAAATAAAATAATGGCATTACTAAAAGGCGATAAAGCTCCTGATTTTAAATTATATAATACTGACAAACAAGAAGTTAGCCTTTCGGATTATGAGGGTAAAAATGTAGTTATTCTGTTTTTCCCATTAGCTTTTACGAGTACTTGTACAACTGAATTATGTGAAATGAGAGATAAAATTTCGATATATTCAAACCTCAATGCGGAGATTTTGGGTATTTCGGTGGATTCACCATTTACCTTAGGAAAATATAAAGCAGAACAAAAATTGCCTTTTTATTTATTGTCAGATTTCAATAAAGATACGTCGGTTGCTTACGGTTCATTGTATGAAAACTTTATGATGGGCATGAAAGGTGTTTCAAAACGTTCGGCCTTTGTTGTTGATACAAAAGGAATAATTCAGTATGCAGAAGTGCTGGAAAATGCGGGAGATTTGCCAGATTTTGTGGCAGTTCAAAGTGTTTTAGCAAGTTTGTAAAATAACAAAATTAAATTTTTCATGTTGACAGGATAACTAAATTTTATCAGCATGAAAATTTTCTTATTTCTATCTCTCCTCTTTTTGTCATTTTCGACAACTATTTTTTCGCAAAATTTAACGCCATCGAACTTCAATCAAGAACGACTTGATTTGAATCGAAAAGGTCTGACCGTTTTAGGTTCATGGGCGGGGGCAAATTTAATTACTAACGGAATTTTACTGGCTAATGCGTCAGGAAGTGATAAATATTTTTATCAAATGAATGTTTATTGGAACGTCGTGAATGGTGCTTTAGCGAGTTTGGGCGTATTGCAAGCCAAGAAAACACAAGCAGATTTAAGCCCTTTTCAGACTTTAGAAGAGCAAAGTAACACCGAAAAAACCTTCTTGGTAAATACAGGATTGGATGTTGCGTATTTAATGACGGGCGTATATTTACTCGAAAAAAGTAAAAATTCAACCGATAGTCAAGAAAAACTGAAGGGCTACGGTCAATCAGTGATTTTGCAGGGTGGATTTCTTTTGCTTTTTGATGGAATTATGTATGGCGTGCATCGTTCACATCTGAAAAAAGGAAAAGCCATTTTTGAAAATCTTACGTTTACAGGAAATCAATTGGGTTTTGTTTGGCGGTTTTAAAAATGTAGAAACCAGTAAATGTTGCCCAATAGTATTTATCCATCATTTGAAGCGTGGGAGAATGCTATTTATTTATCTCTATTAATTTTAATCTTGCCCTCAGTCCTCCTATTTCTCTGAATCTACTCACAAAATACTTACTCTCTAATTTCAATCTTGGATATAACCTTTTGTTCTCACGAATAACCGTTTCTTACGAATGGTAGTTTAACGCCATTTATTAAACTAACTAATTCCAGAACCTTACAGTCAAATAACATTTTTTTTATAAATTTAAGTAAAATTTAGAGATACCAACCTCTTGAGTATAGGTAATAATTTAAAAGATACCCCCTAAAACTAATGTTTAAAAAACTATTATTTCTTCTCATTCCTATTACAGGATTTTCCCAAACCCAAATCTCATTAAATGATTTGAGTGCCTTTAAAAATCCAAGTATTAATTGGACAATTGAAGGTGGCATTACGGGTAATTTTAACGGAGACCTGCTCAAGCCAATGCCGGGTATGGGCGTACTTTTGAGTACACTGAGAGGTCCAAAATACCAATCAACCGATGATTTATATTCTGTTTTGGAACACGGAGATATCAAAATGTCATTGGATTTTATGATTCCAAATGGCTCAAATTCAGGACTTTACCTTCAAAGTCGTTACGAAATTCAGATTTATGATACTTGGTTGAAAAAACCGATAATAGATAACTTTTGTGGGGCTATTTATCATCGTTGGGATGAATCTCGTGGTAAAGGAAATGAAGCTTATGAAGGACATCCACCTCGCCAAAATGCAGTGAAAGCTCCGGGCCTTTGGAATCATTTGGAAGTAGATTTTAAGGCTCCAACCTTTGATGCTACGGGTAAAAAATTGACCAATGCTCGTTTTAATTCCGTTTATCTGAATGGTCTTTTAATCCATCAAAACGTTGAATTATTGGGTGTAACTCGTGGTGCTGTTTTGCAAGAAGTGGCAAAAGCTCCTTTCAGAATTCAAGGTGACCACGGGCAAGTGGCATTCAAAAATATTTTTTATGAAGTTTTTGAAAAAAGTGACATCAGTTTTACGCCCGTTACCTATGAAGTAACAGAAGGAGTAGTCAATAATTTTAAACAGACTAATCCTAAAATTGTTGCTTCTGGAACCCTTGCTCAACCAACTCAAAAAATTATTAATGCCAAAAAGGATTTCTTAGCAAAATATCAAGGAAAATTTACGACAAAAGTCGCTGATAATTATACCTTTATTGGTCAGTGGGAAGCCGTAGGGGCAATGGTTGTAGATAATGACACGATTATTCAAGGTTGGCATCAACCTTCTGACTATATAAAAGGCAGAAAAAAATTAGCCGCTGGTGAACATACCTACACCATTCTTTACACCAAAGATTATAATTGGCGACCAAATTCTTTGGGTATTTTTATCCAGAAAGACCAATGGGAAAAACAAAGTATTACTGAACGTACTTCTCTTTTGGATATGGTTCCTGTACCATTAATTGAAGTAAAAGCCGCTGACCAACCAGTCGTTCAACGTTCTTTTATTATGTATGGCAATAAAAAAATATCGCATGGAATTAATGTAGGAATGCCTGATGGCTTGAGTTTTTCTTACGATTTGAATCAAGGAGGTTTTTTGCAATTGTGGAGAGGTAAATTCTTAAATACTACCGATATGTGGCTTGAACGTGGTGAGCCTCAAACGTCTACTGCAATGGGTTTAACAATTAATGCAAATGATAAATTTCCGTTGGCATATTTGACTAATAATGAAACTGATTTTCCAGAAATTTTAACCAAAGAAGACTTAAAATTTAAAGGATATAAACTTGAAAAATATCTTAATAATGGTGGTTATCCAAGTTTTATGTATGAATACAAGGGATTGAAAATAAAAGATTCAACTACGCCAATGGAAAAATCGGAAGGTTTAAATCGGCATTTAATTATTGATGGAGAGTTAAGTAATGCCAAACAATTATACGCCCTTATTGCCGAAGGAACTGATATTGCGGAAGTTGCCATCAATCGTTATGGTATTGATAATCAAACTTATTTTGTTGAAGTTGTCCCAACCGCAAACAACAAACCTTTCATTCGTGAAAGCAAGGGCAAAAAACAATTATTAATGCCTGTGACGGGTTTGAAAGAAATTTCTTATAACGTTATTTTTTAACAATTAGATTTTAATAAATTGTCTACCTGCTACATCCCCCTGCCCCCTTCAAAGGGGGACTTGCACTAATGGTAATCCCCCTTTGAAGGGGGCAGGGGGATGTAGCAGGTTATATTTTAAAACATTAACTTTCATTAAGAATTTCAAAAAATGAAAAACTATAAATATTTACTCATTACTATCTTTGGTTTCTTAACACTGCAAACTTTTGCTCAACAGAAACCAAAACCTCTTACCGAGGAAGATTTTTACGAAATCAAAACCATCACAATCCCTGAAGGAATAAAGTTAGAAATTGGGGGTGTTGCACCCATGCCTGATGGGCGTGTGGCAGTATGTACTCGGAGAGGGGAAATTTGGATCATTGAAAATCCTTATATGCCTGATGGAACGCAACCAAGCTATACTTTATACGCCAGTGGTTTGCACGAATCCTTGGGTTTGGCATATCGTGAAGGCTCATTTTATTGTACGCAAAGAGGAGAATTGACCAAATTGACTGATACTGACGGCGATGATAAAGCCGATATTTATGAGTCATTTGCCAATTGGGATGTTTCAGGAAACTATCATGAATATTCTTACGGACCCGTTTTTGATAAAAATGGTGATATGTATTTGACTTTTAATGTGGCTTGGGTTGGATATGGCGAAGGTAAATTAGCGAAATGGAGAGGCTGGTTGGTTAAAATCAAGAAAGATGGAACGCTTGAACCTATTGCTACAGGTTTACGCTCGCCCGCAGGCTTTACGGTTAATTCAAACGGAGATGTTCTTTATGGTGAAAACCAAGGCGATTGGGTTGGTTCGGGACGGGTTACTCATTTAGAAAAGGGCGATTTTGCGGGAAATGCAGGCGGACTTTCATGGACAAAAGAGCCAGAATCTCCCCTTAAACCAACAACCGTAAAGGATATTCCAGATACGGGTGAACCTATGTTTGAAGCTGCCAAGAAAATGAAATCTTTGAAATTACCTGCCGTTTGGTTTCCTCATGCGTTGATGGGAATTTCAACCGCAGATGTGATTGAAGACCAAACGGGTGGTAAATTCGGACCATTTCAAGGACAATATTTTGTCTATGACCAAGGACAATCTAAAGCGATGCGAATGACTTTGGAAAAAGTAAACGGCAAATATCAAGGAGCTTGCTATCCTTTCCGTGAGGGTTTTCAGTCGGGAACTTTGCGGGCAAGATGGGGGAATGACGGCTCAATGTTCGTTGGGCAAACTTCACGGGGTTGGGGGTCAACGGGTAAAGATTTATTTGGATTACAACGTTTGGTTTGGAATGGCAGAACACCTTTCGAAATGAAAAACGTCTCGGCTCGTCCAGATGGTTTCGAAATTGAATTCACGCAGCCAATTAGTCGCAAAAGTGCAGAAAATTTTGATAGTTATGAATTAAAAAGTTTCATTTATAAATATCAACATCAATATGGAAGTCCAATTATCAACCAAGAAGTTACGCCTTTACGGGGAATAATTGTATCAGAAGACCGTACGAAAGTGCGTTTGGTATTAGATAATATTCGTCAGGGATACATTCATCAAGTAATGGCTTCGGGCATTGTTAATGATGAAGGACAATCTCTTTTGCATGATATAAGTTATTATACTTTGAATGAAATTCCAACGGGAGATTTGGCAAAAGTACCTCTGAGAACAATTACGCCTGCTTCCACATCTACGAAAGAAATAAAAGGCTCTTTGAAAAAAGAGAAAATTGGAGCAATAAAAGATATTATTGTGAATAGTAAGGAAGTAGCTGTGTTATTAAAAAAACACGCTTGTCTCGCCTGCCATGCCGAAGCTAATAAAGTAGTCGGACCTGCTTATACTGATATTGCTAAACGCAATTATACCAATGAGCAAATTTTGGAATTAGTCTATAGACCAAAACCTGAGAACTGGCCTGATTATGCAACTGAAATGGCCCCAATGTCGCACGTGCCAAAGACAGATGTCTTGAAAATTGCGGCTTGGATTAATACTTTGGGAAAGAAAGGCAAGGTTGATTTGAATAAAATTGAGAATAGGGACTAAGAGGTTTGAAAGTTTGAAATAATGGTTAATATTCAATATACAAGTCATTCACTTTTATATTGAATATTATTTTTTCAGATGACTTTGATAACTTTCTCCTATCTTTACAGGAACTTCCTAATTATCTTAAAATCCACTAATAATTGAACAATTACCACTAAAAAAGAAAAGAATTTTAGGTTTAGATTTAATGCGTGCCGTTGCTATTATTTTGGTTTTATTTCATCACGGATTTACGCTTTTTGAATTTCCATTTATACCCATTCCCGATGGGGTTGACATTTTTTTTGTATTGAGTGGATTCCTCATAGGTGGTATTCTTATCAAAACAATAGTGAAACAAAAAGGCTTATCACTCGCAGATTTGAAAGTTTTTTGGTTCAGACGATGGTTTCGTACACTTCCTGCATATTGGTTTACGTTAATCCTCAATTTAGTCTTATGTTTCTTTCTGAATCTTCAAAATATCTCCATAAAAGATACGTTGAGGCTTATGCTTTTGAAGGAAAAACTCTGGCAATATTTCTTTTTCTTACAAAATTTAATTTCTAATATGATTGCCCAATTTTTTCCAGAATCTTGGAGTTTATCAGTTGAAGAGTGGTTTTATTTATCCTTACCAATTATTCTTTTCTTCTCGTTAAAAAGCAATTTAAAACCATATAAAGCCATTTTATTATCAATTATTATAATCATTTCCCTTCCAATCTTTGCTCGCTATTTCTTCTCAGATATTCACTTAAAATGGAATTGGTTATTTACTCGAATGGTTGTTGTAATGCGTTTAGATAGCATCGGTTTAGGTGTTTTAATGGCGTTTATTAAATATTACAAACCTGTTTTTTGGGATAAATTGGCTTCATTTAAAATATTAATTTATCTCGGATTTTTTATTTACTATTTCAGTTTCTATATCATCCATGAGAATTCTTACTACTTTAATTCTTACACCGTTACTAACCTTACCTTATATATATTGATGAGTTTTGGCGTAATGATTACTTTACCACCCTTGAGCAAAATGACTGGTAATGAGACTATTTTTAATAGAGCGATAACTTTCACGAGCCTTATTTCTTATTCGCTGTATTTGCTAAACTACTCATTTATTATGAATATAATTCTTCATGTTTTACCTAAAAATATCTCGAAGTTTGGCGAATTTATATCTTGTTTAATATTCTGGATAAGTAACTTTATTCTTGGAAATTTAATGTATAAATACGTTGAACAACCTTTTATGAAAATAAGAGATAAACATTTTATCGAATAAAATTAGAAAGTCAGTAACTACATAGATTATAATTTGTTGATTTGATTCAGACAAGAGAGTAATGTTCACTTCTTTTGAGAAACATATCAATTACAGACCTCATAACTCAAAAGGCATTTTGACCAGAAAATTTATGCGTAATAACCAAAAAATACCTAATTTTCTATCAATTGAGGAATGATATAGTCACATTTCAACGGTGTTCATCCTTATTCCTAATCCATAAAAAAATCCACTTTTAACTATTATCTGATAGCTGAAAGTGGATTTTAATTTTTTTATCGAATTTATCTTTCCAATTTGAATCCTGCATCTGTTGCTGGTCGTTTCTCTGTATTCGCCACTTTCCAACCAGTTCTGTACATCCAATCTGCCATTTTTTTCAATTTAGGATAGTTGATATTTTCGGCATTATCTTGAGGTGTGTGATAATCTGGATGCAAAAGACTGGTGTACATAATGGACGGTATGCCCAAACGTGCATAAGGCAAATGGTCGCTCCTAAAATACCAACCTTCAATGTGCATTACTTTATCCCATTCAGTATCCAACTTAAATTTTGGACCTTCTTGATTTGCTTCTAACGTCATTTTTACTAAATCTAACGAGTTTCTATGGGGAGGCATAATACCTAAAACTGCTGCACTATCAAGGTTATTTCGACCAATCATATCACCATTCAAAACTGCCACAACATTACTGATTGGCACCGTTGGATGCGAAGAATAATACCGTGAACCCAGTAATCCACGCTCCTCAGCACCGTGAATTACAAATAAAACCGAACGTTTAGCTGGATTTTTTACAAAAGCCCTCGCATTGGCAAGCATCGCCACATCAACGCTTCCATTATCGTCGGCTCCGTAATAAATAGAATCATTTTTAATCATATTTCTGATTCCGTGTGCATCTGTATGCCCGCTGTACAAGAGATATTCAGACTTTAATTTTGCATCCGTTCCATCAATTTTTCCAACGATATTTACAGACGGATAAGCATATTTTGAGATAATTAAATTCGCCTTTATTACGGCATTATTTTGTTGTAATGCTTGCTTGGCGGAGGCGTGTAGCCAAATAACAGGCACTTTTGTGGTTACATTCACATTTACGCCTCCGTCAATGTCATAATTACCTCTTTCAAAGTTTTCGTTGGCATCTTCCCAGGCTTTTTCAGCAGTTTCATCGGCAATAAAAATAATGGCAATAGCTCCTCTTTTCAACATCGGTAAACCATATTTTACATAGATATAACGGCTGTATCGCCACGTTGGTAGAGAAACATTCAAATTAACGCCCTTTGGATTGGCTTCAATGGCAATAATTTTTCCTTTTACATCAATATTGTTTGTATCAATATCTAAGGCATTTCCCAAATAAACAATCGGAGCGTTTAGACTGACATTTGCCATTTGCGAAACCGAAACGTCTTTCCAAAGGGTAAGCGGTTTATCGTTTATCTGAATAGTTGAATTATCGGCAAGGTGATTTCGCCAAAGCGTAAAATACTGAAAATAAGTACCATCATCACCCGCAGGTTTTAGTCCAATGGCTCTGTATTGCTCTCCTAACCACATTGATGCTTTCAATTCATCCAATGTTCCCGCAGACCGACCGTTGTAATGTGCATCTGCTAAGGCGTATAAATCTTTTTTTAAATCTTCCGTCCGAATGGTATTTAAGGCAGGAGGGTTATTCAACTGAGCAAACGCTGTGCTTGCTGTAAGCATTAAAAAGTAAAGGAAATTAAGTTTTTTCATTTGGGTATATTTCATTAAGATATTTAAAAATTCAACCGATAATTTTTCTCTTTTCTAATATACAAATATTGATTGAAATTCTGAGATTTAGATTCATTAATTTCATAAATTTTGATAAAATAAGCCAATATTTATTTGTTTTTTCGCCAATATTGCCACGCTCCCGTTGACCATAATGACAAGAATATCAGGGCAGGTTGCATAGGCAGTCTAAGCCAACGAGCAGTATCTGAATTCATACCAAAAGCATCTCTATGTTCAACTAATTGAGCAATATTTCCTGGGAAAATAACTACGAAGAATACCGCTACTATCCATCCAACTTTTATGCGTTGTGAATAAAGGAAAAGTAAAGATAAACCAAGGATAATTTCGACGATTCCTGAAAGTAAAACTACGGTGTCGGCACTGATTGGAAACCACGGTGGAACTTGTGCTAAGAATTCTTTTCTCAAAAATGTCAAGTGACCTGTACCCGTAAAAGTAAGAAAACTACCTAATAAATATCGACCAATGTTTTGTGAAACAGATGTTGTATTGTTTTCAGAAATGTTCATGTTGTTTAGGTTTGGCGTGAAAAAAATAAGGTAATTTATTTCTAACAAATTGACGTTTTTTTGAGTTTTCCGTATTGTTCCTAAATCACCACTGCATCAAAAACCCCCGTTAAAATCTTTTCATTGCGCTTAATCTGTAACCAAATTCTGTAATTTCCTGCCGTTGGAAAAACGTATGGAAATTTTACACTTCCACCGTGGTGTTCTTGAGTGTTGTGGTTCATGTTGGGCATCAAGAATTGGTTTCTTTGGGTTTCGGACATTGTTTGAATTTTGGTTAAAACCTTGTCGATACTATCTTTAAAAACCTTTGGCGTTGCAATAAATGGCTCAACCGAAGTTTCTTCAATTCGCTTTTGCATCACGCCCACGGACGTACTCGAAACCGTGCCAGTTGGATGTAAATGTATGTAAACCGAGCCGTCCGTTTTTACGATTGCGGCGTGTCCCATCATGCCCAAATACGGTTGCAAAATAGCCTCTTTCCCATCTGGAGAAACCACCGAAAACTTCAAGTCATATACTTGTCCTGCCATCAAGGATTTATTGGGTTTTTCTTCCCAAACAATGCTTGAACCATCTTGGAGTTTGGTTTTTATACCTGGCGCTCCACAAATTGTAATTATTTCGTCCAATGAATTTGCTTTTTTTTCGTTCAAAGCATTTGTAATAGCATAAGTGTCATCAGGGTCTTGAACTTTAGTATTTTTAACGGCATTTTTTATTTCAATAGTATCCGTTAGTGTGTATTGAAAACCGCCAATATATCGCATAATATCGGCATACAATAAATATTTTCCTGCTGGTAAATTGGGTAAAGTTGCCTCAAAATTAAGTGTATCTAATCTTACGGGATGCAGATGGGCAAACGCATCCATGGTTCCTTGTCGTACTAAAAATAGGTGCATCAATTTGCCGTGATCGGGTATTAGGTAGCTTAGTTTACGATTATAAACCGAGTTACTATCAATCGTTAATTTTAAAACTGTTTGATTATTTTCTTCTACAATTTTGGTATTGGCAATGTAAGGTTTGTACATATCTTTGAGATAGTCTTTTGTGAGTCCACCCCACCAATTATTGCCAATAAATAATAATAGTCCACAAAAACTTGCTCCCACAAGTGAACCCATTATCCTTTTACGAGCAGTTTTAGGCGTTGCTTTTTCTCCTATGGGCTGCAAACTATCGCTAACACTTGCTCCAAAAATAGTCGTGAGAACACCAATCAGAAACACGCTTAAAGCTGCCAGAATCCAGCCCAAACCTACTGGCATCGAACGCTTTGCTGTAGAAACTGCCGCTACTGGAACAATCATTTTTGCGGCACCTCTTTTACCCGAAACTTCCACCTCCACACTGGCTGGGGTGGAAGTCATAAACCATATTAAGCCTTCAAATTGACCGTTTTTCCCAGCAATCGGTAAGGCTTCATCCGATACGGGGGAGCCTTCATCACCATACCAAAAGTAAATGGGTTTGATTCTAATATGCTCAATATCACCACCATCCGTGAAGATGGTAACTTTTGCAGTACCTGGAATAACGTCAGGTGGTTGTACATAAACCTGCAAGGCGTATTTGCCAGCTTTTCCTTCATAAACTACGCCAGGACTACCCACGTGGGCGTTGGTAAAAGATGCGTTTAGAATTAAAAACATTATGATGAAATTTTTCAAAGGAAGATGATTTAGAAGGGTAAATATTTTATGATGAACATTTTACAGTAAAATAATTTTCCTTTATCGTTGCACTTTTTTCATCCAATTACCCCAAACTAAACCAATTCGAGCGGAGATGAAACCTAATGTGATGGATATGAAACTGGCAATTACCCATTTTTGGAATCCTTGTGTGGTATATCTATCTAAATATTTATACCGCCATTCAGTGTCAGGATTATTGTTATAACTCCAAGTATCTGACTGAAAAAACCAGTTGCGTGCCAATTCAGATTCTTTCAAAAAAGAACCCATGGGATATTGAATTATTAAAAAAGTTATGAAAAATCCAAACCCTAAAATCAAGGCAAGAATCCAATCATTTTTTTGAGAAAATTTATCCCGTAAAATATCCGTAATTAAAGCAGGAAATACCAACAACAAAGGAAATGCTGTCGTCTGAAAAAACGTGATATGATTGGAAACGGGAGCCAAAAGTGGTTCAGCAGGAAACTGTCTAATCGTTCCGTTTATCGCAATCATCATGACCATATAAATCAAAGCAATAATCGTTGTTCCCCATTTGATATTGCTTGCCCGTGCGAAGGCAATCATAAATAAAGGAAATGCTCCGCAACCAATTTCGTAGAAAAAATCGTTGTGCATATTCCATCTACCCATGAATTCGGTAAGGAAAGTATTGACGGTTAATAATACTAAACCCGCTGTAAACATGAAGATGTTACGCAGCCTATTCTCACGATTAATATTTTGTATATCAGATAAATACGCTATTTTTTCTTTACGATTTAATACCGCTAAAACTGAAATCATCGCCCCAATTTGAATGGAAATTAATCCTAATGCCAAGATTGTATGAGGAGGAGAGAAAATCTTTACGTCTAATCCGTAAGTTGCGTGCCACCAATCGTCGAAAGGAGCAGAAGTTGCCGCTCCAAAGCCACCCCAAATGCAGAACATTCCTCCCAAAGAACTATAAAATATGCCCCAGAAATTCACCATTTTACCTTTCTCTTGGGTTGTTCCCCAGAATGATGTTTTCAAAACTTGATAACCCGAAATAATGCCCGCCAAAGCTGCACCCAAATAAATGGCATTGTGAGGGGCAGAAAAAAGACCATCTCGCCCGATACTCATGTGCCAAGCAATATCCCAAAGTACACCAATAATTACCAATGCAGAGCATATCGCCACTACATAGATTTGCGTTGGAATTCCTAACAAAAAACTTTTAGTTGGATTGTCGGTTTGTTTTAAGGAAAGATTCGGAAGAAGAGAAGTTATTGCCATGTTTTTATCGATTTAATCACAGATGCAATTTATAAAAAAAGGTTACACGATTTACTTTTTCATGTCATTATTGATATTTTTGTAAATAATAAAACTTGAATTAGTAGTCAATTTGGTAAGTAGTTTAAAATCAACTATTTGATAATTTTACTAATAATAATTAACCAATAATAAATAACGAAATAATGGCAACTTGGTATTTGGGAAAAATACGGTATCAGAAAGAAGACGAAGCGGGTTCTTTAAAAACAATTAATGAGGCATATTTGGTTGATGCCGTTTCGTACACCGAAGCAGAGGCAAGGATGTTTGAAATTGTAGCAAGTAATACGCCTGATTTTCAATTAACTAATCTCTCAAAAATGAAATTGAGTGAGGTGTTTTTTGAAGAAAATGGTTCTGAAATTTGGTATAAAGCGAAAGTTCAGTATATCAGTTTTGATGAGAAAACGCAGAAGGAAAAGAAAACGCCACACATCATGTTAATCAACGCTGAAAATCCAAAAGACACTTTTGACGCTTTGACGAAGCATCTTGGAAACTTGAATGACTATCAAATTACGGATATTAATATCACAACTATCTTAGAAGTTTGTCCTTACATTCCAGAAAATGAACTGCTGAAAAAAGGTAATTTTAGACCAGTAGCGGAAGTTCTGGCGGAACAGGAAGTTGTAGCTGAGGGATAATCCGAATTCAATACGTCTTTTCGTAAACTAAAAATTCAATCACAAATCCTATGTCGAACGAAGAAATTGTTGCCCTTCTTGAATTAACGGTAAAACTCCTTGAATTGCACGATGAAAATGAGTTTAAAATCAAGAATCTTAGCTTTGCAGCCCGTGCTTTAGATAAAGAAGTTGCTGATTTAATGAGTCTTTCTTTGGAACAACTTGCTGGCTTACAGAGCGTTGGAAAAAGTGTTGCGGGTAAAATTGACGAGATGCGTAAGACAGGTACAAGTCAAGAACTTACCGAATTATTGGCAAAAACGCCCGAAGGTTTATTGGAAATGCTTCAAATAAAAGGCATTGGACCTAAAAAAGTACGAGCCATTTGGCAAGAACTAAATATTACTGATAACCGTGAATTACTCTTAGCTTGTGAGAACGGAGAAGTGGCGAAACTCAAAGGATTTGGTGATAAAATTCAAGCAACTATCAAAGAATCAATTCTTTATGCCCAATCAAATACAGGAAAATTGAGAATGGAAAAGGGCGAAGAATTAGCCCAAATTCTATTTGATATATTGGAAAAACAGTTTGAGCAGGTTGAAATTGTGGGAGATGTTCGTCGTAAAAATGAAGTTGTACACTCCATTCAATTGGTTGTCGGGCATGATAAATTGTGGGAAGTGCAACAATATATTAATGGCTTGCCTAACTTAAAACAAGACGAAAAAGCGTCATCTCCTTTTGCTTGGCGGGGAAAATTTTTAGAGAAAGAAATTCCCGTAGAAATTCATATTTGTTCACCACAACAATTTGTAAATCAGGTGTTTATCTACTCTTCGAGTGAAAAACATTTGGCTACAAATGGTATTTATAAACAGTTAAGCAAACAAGTTTTTGAATCGGAAGAGGCGATTTATTCGAGTTTGAATATGCCTTACATCATTCCAGAAATGAGAGAAGGGAATTTTGAATTTGAATGGTCGAAAATACATCAAATTGAAGAATTAGTTACGTGGGATTCACTGAAAGGAATTTTACATAATCACTCTACTTATTCAGATGGAAAGCATACTTTAGAAGTAATGGCGCATTATTGTCGAGAATTAGGGTTTGAGTATTTAGGAATTGCTGACCACTCTAAAACTGCTTCTTATGCCAAAGGACTTTCTGAGGAAAGAATTTGGGAGCAACACGCTGAAATTGAGAAGCTTAATCAAAAATATGCAGTTATGGCCGACCGCCCTTTTAAGATTTTAAAGGGAATCGAATCAGATATTTTGGGCGACGGCTCTTTGGATTATGCTGACGATATTTTGAAATCTTTTGACTATATCGTGGCATCAATTCACCAAAATTTAAAGATGAATCAGGAGAAAGCAATGTCTCGAATTATTGGGGCAATTGAAAATCCTTATACCACTATTTTAGGACATCCAACTGGTCGAATTTTACTGTCTCGTGCTGGTTATCCAATTGATTATCAAAAAGTTATTGATGCTTGTGCGGCTAATGGCGTAGTGATTGAAATTAATGCAAGTCCTTACCGTTTGGATTTAGATTGGCGTTGGATTCAGTATGCTTTAGAGAAAAATGTGATGCTTTCTATCAATCCAGATGCTCATGAAAAAGAGGGATATTTTGATATGCACTATGGCGTGGCAGTGGCTCGTAAAGGTGGGCTTTTGGCAAATATGACGTTTAATTCTTTGGGTTTGGGAGAGATGGAGAGGTATTTGAAAGCGAAAAGGCAGAAATAATGTAAGGACGAATAGCATTCGTCCAGCGAAGTAAAATGGCACTCCGTTGGACGAATGCTATTCGTCCCTACATTTAAATAAAATAAAACCAATCTAAAAATTCGGTTTCAACAAATACTTGGCATAAAAATCATCAATTACCTTTACTGCTGCCGTTGGAGTGTCAACCAACGACACTAAATTCAAATCGTCGGCACCAATATATCCCTGATCAAGCATGGTAGTTTTTACCCAATCGAATAGTCCTCCCCAATATTTTTTGCCTACTAAAACCACAGGGAAACGAGCGATTTTTTTCGTTTGCATTAAAGTTAAAGATTCAAACATTTCATCCAATGTTCCAAACCCTCCAGGCATGATAATAAATCCCTGCGAATATTTCACAAACATCACTTTACGCACAAAAAAGTAATCAAAATCGATACTTTTATCTCTATCTATATAATCATTTGGTTTTTGTTCAAAAGGTAAATCAATGTTTAATCCTACCGATTTTCCGCCCTGCAATTTTGCCCCTTTATTACCTGCTTCCATGATTCCTGGCCCTCCGCCTGTAATAACTCCATAACCATGACGAACCAATTTTGCGGCAATTTCTTCTGCCATTAAATAATACGGATTGTCAGGCTTTGTTCTTGCCGAACCAAAAATAGATACGCAAGGACCAATTTTTGCTAATTTATCAATCCCCTCCACAAATTCAGACATAACCTTGAAAATTCTCCAAGATTCCTCTGAATGTATCTCAGACCAAGTATGGTCAATAAATGCTTTTTTTATTTTTTCGTCGTCACTTAATAACCTCACACTTTCTCTATCTGTCATTGTTTGTTGATTTTTATTTTAAAAAAAATAGTCCGTAACTTTACGATTATACGGCATTAAATAACAAAAAAAAACGTTCATTAGTTACAAATACTTACATTTTTTATGGAATTAATCAAAAAAATAGCTATCGGAGGCGACCATGCGGGTTTTGAATATAAGGCAGAATTAATAAAATTACTAAATGCCGAAGGCTATGAAGTAAAAGATTTTGGACCTTTTAGCACTACTTCATGCGATTACGCAGATTTTGCTCATCCAGTAGCCTTAGCAATTGAAAATCAGGAGTTTGCGTTTGGGATTCTTCTGTGTGGAAGTGCTAATGGCGTGGCAATTACTGCCAATAAACATCAACATATTCGTGCAGGCTTAGCTTGGAATACGGAAGTTGCTGCTTTGGTACGTATGCACAATGATGCAAATATACTTTGTATTCCTGCTCGTTTCGTGACTTTGGAAGAGTCTATCGAAATTACCAATGTATTTTTAGAAACTGAATTTGAAGGAGGACGACATCAGTTGAGAATTGATAAGATTCCGTGTTAAAATTGTCTGAATTTGGATTCGTCGGATTTTAGGTTTGTCAGGATTAAGAAAAATGTATTCAATAAAAATCCAAATAATCCATAAATCTGACGAATCCAAATTCAAACAATTTTCAATCAAAGCCTTGGAATTAACATGGGTACATTTTTCTGATATTCTTCATACTTTTTTCCGAATACCTCTACTAATTTCTTCTCCTCAAAATAAATTCCAATTCTGATGTAAGTGCTAAGAAATAAGGCAGTTGTTAGATAGGATTCAGTGGTGAAAAAGCCAAAACTTCCCCAAATAAATAAGAGAATTCCTACGTATAATGGATGCCTTACATACTCCGATAATCCTTCGGTCGTTAATTCAGGCTGTTTTTTAGACTGAAAATCTGTTCCAATAAATTCCTTCATATCATAATTTTTCAAGGAAAGATACACGACAAATATTCCAGAAAACATCATAAGTCCTCCCAACAACTGATTGAAAAATGAATCAGGCATTAGTTTTTTTGAATCCATGAAAATCTGAAAATAGACAATGGAAATCAATAAAATAATCGCTATTAGATTATAAATCAGACGATAATATTTTATTGGAAATGCTTTTTTGATAGTATCAGATGCCAAGACCGAATGAATAATTCCAAAGCCAATCCAAAGCAGTGCTAAAATAATTTCGTTTTTCATTTTATCCTTTATAAAATACCCATTTTGAAATTTCTTTCCAACTTGGTTTTTTTCCGTACATTAAAATACCTACTCTATATACTTTTCCTGCTAACCAAGTAGTACCTAAAAAGCCCAGAACCAATAAAATAAACGACAAGGCAATTTGCCAATTTGGTACGCCAAAAGGCAAACGAACCATCATGTCGATGGGTGAAGTAAGCGGAAACATGGATGCCCAAAATGCCAATTTACTGTCAGGGTCTTGAATAATGGCTTGCCCTATGAAAAAGGAAGCCAATATCGGAATGGTAACGGGCAATAAAAACTGTTGGGCTTCCGAAGCATTTTCAACGGCAGAACCTACGGCTGCAAAAAGAGAGGCGTAAAGCATATATCCGCCAATATAAAATAATAGAAAACATAAAATCAATTTGCCCAATGATACATTTTCAACCGTTTGGGCAATGCCTGCCAACGGGTTTTTATCCTTAATTTCCTTTTTAAAATTATCGATTTCGGCCTTATTTAAGCCCGTTCTTTGCATACTTTGAACCTTCTGTTCAATTTTGTTCGACATTAAAGCACTTGTTGCCGTGGAGGCAGTAAAAGTTAGAACGCCCCATAATAAAAACTGCGTAATTCCAACCAAACCAACGCCAACAATCTTACCCATCATCAACTGAAAAGGTCTTACTGATGAAATCATCACTTCAATAATACGGTTGCTTTTTTCTTCAATAACGCCATTCATTACTTGCGAGCCGTATAAGAAGGCAGAAATATATAATACCATCCCGAAGATTCCTGCCAAAATCATTGCCCCTGTTGAACTACTACTTTGCTCTTTTCCGTCTTCTTGTAGCGTAAAAGTCTCGGCATTTACATTTACTTTATTATCTTCTAAAACTTTCAAATCTATGTTGGCATTTTTGAGTTTGATATTGCGTAATTCCTTTTCAATTGAACCTTGAATATCAAATTGAGTACCCATACCAATACTTTTTTTTCCAACCATTTTCACGCCATTTGGATTGGTCAAAATGTCTTTTGGAATATCAACTAATATATCAGCATCACTTTTAAAAAAGTCTTTTTTTGCAATTTCAAACGACTTATTGATGAAACTATAACTAACATCTTTCTCGGATTGTATTTTATCTTTGAATAAACCGCTTTCATCAACAATTTGAATAGTTTTTGTTTCATTTGAGTTTACAACCAAATAAATTAAAATGGCATAAACACCCGCTATCAAGAATGGAACTACAATTGAAGCAATCCAAAAAGATTTTTTTCGTACTCTTGTGAGATATTCTCTTTGTATAATTAGTAAGATTTTGTTCATGACTTTCAAGTTTAAAAGGTAAAAGTTGAAGCGTTGCCGTATTTTAATAGAAAATTATGTAAAATTATTAATGCCTACTTTAATCTATAAAATTTCATTGGCTTCTCCGCCCACAACTTTTATAAAAATCTCGTTAAATGAAGGAATGTTTTCGTTAAAAGATTTCAATTCTACGTGCTGAATTAAATGACCAATCAACTGATTTACAGGTATTTCTTGCGTATTACGGATGTATGCTTGTAGAATGCCATCTTCTAAAACTTGTGTATTTAGTACTTCAAAAATACCGCTTTCATTGGGTAAATTCCCCGTAAATTGTATGGTGTATGAGTTATCTTTAAAACGATTTTTTACCTCTTTTTTACCTCCATGCAACACCACCTTCGATTTATTTATCAAGGCAATATTGTCGCATAATTCCTCCACTGATTCCATTCTGTGGGTCGAGAAAATGATGGTTGTTCCTCGTTGTTTCAACTCCAAAATTTCATCTTTCAATAAATTGGCATTAATAGGGTCGAAACCAGAAAAAGGTTCATCTAAAATTATCAATTTAGGCTCATGGACAATCGTAGCGATGAATTGCGTTTTCTGTTGCATCCCTTTTGAAAGATCTTCAACATTTTTATCCCACCAATCTTTAATGTCAAATTTAATAAACCAATGCTTCAATTTTTCAAGTGCCTCGGTTTTTTTCATGCCTTTCAGTTGGGCAAGATACAAAAGTTGTTCGCCAACTTTCATTTTTTTGTAAAGTCCACGCTCTTCGGGCAAATAGCCGATATCTTCGATGTGTTTGGGTTGCAGTCGTTCACCGTTGAGAATAATAATTCCTTCATCGGGTGCTGTAATTTGGTTAATAATGCGAATAAGAGAAGTTTTTCCTGCTCCATTGGGACCAAGCAAACCAAAAATTGAACCTTGAGGAACTTCTATACTAACATCATCTAAGGCGACATGTTCGGAGTAGCGTTTAACAACGTGTTGAGCTTCTAAGATATTTGACATAGTTATAAGTTTTGGTTTCAATAACGCTACAAAGCAAAGAGCGTTTGTCAAAAATGATTTAGATTTTTGACAAACGCTCTTTTTATCTTGATAATCGGTAATTATTCTGATTCTGTGGTAGGTTCAGCATCAATGACTACTGGTTTTGGAGCGGGTTTTGATGCTGATTTTGATTTTGCAACTTGCTTTTTAGAGGGTGAATTAGCTGGTTTTGAAGGAGCCGATGCTTTTGGTGAAGTAATACTGTCACTCGTTACAATAGCAATCTTAGCACTCATAGCTGCTTTTTCAGCCGATTTATCTTTTGCTTTTGCTACTTTTTTTGCTTTTGAAACCAATTTTTTAGTTGATTTTATAGCATCCTTCTCTTGTTCTTCCTCTTCTTCTTTGTGTAATTTTGCAAATTTCTTCACAATTTCTTTTGAACAATCATCAACGGCTTTGACTAATTTCTTAGCACTTTTTGCGTTAAGTCCGTGTAATTTTCCTAAAATGGCTGCTGATATTTCGTTAGCGAGGCTTTTGTTATTTGATTTCATATTTAATATTAATTTAATATTATGTAAATATTATGTTTCTGATAACGAATGTAGGAATAAGGTTTTACGCAAAAAAATTTTTCGTGTTAAGTTTTTGATAACTAATTATTTTTAATACTTCTAAATTTTTACAATTTAGAAGTATTTGCTCTAAAAAGGAGAGAAATTTACCAAAAAAAGAGGGCGTCATTTTAATTAATTGGCAGACAAGTTTTTATTAAAATATCATTATACTAATAAATCCATCTATCTTTGCATCAGTTCATGGTGCTTTATGTTTGAAATCATTCAAATTTAACGCTTAATAGGGAAATCGGTAAAAGCCGATACTGTCCCCGCAACTGTAAGTTTTTTAAAGTCATTACCATTCTTCAATAACCACTGATAACTAAATTATCGGGAAGGTTTAGGTAATGATAAAACGAGTCAGGAGACCTGCCATCAAATCATTCTTGGTTTTTGTTTACGGAAGATGAACATAATCGAGCGATAGAATTCTCTTTTAAATTTTCTTGGTCAATTTAAACGGTTTGTGCCGTCGGTCAAGGCTTAACTATTTGTGTTATGTCTTCTGGTGCTGCGTATTTTATACGTTATAAAATTACACTTCTATGTTTGGGCGTGTTACTATCCATGTACAGCTACGCTCAGGAAATTCCGAATAAACAAATTGATGAAGTAAAGGTGGTTGGTTTTTCAACTGAACATTTTATGGTTGGTTTGAAAGTTCAGAAGATAGATTCTACTACTTTGGCTCGATTTCAATTTCAAACCTTAGCCGATTTTTTACAGTTTCAATCGCCTATTGCTTTAAAAAGTTATGGATCAGGTCAGTTAACGAGTATTTCTTTCAGAGGAACATCGGCAACCCATACGGCCGTAGTTTGGAATGGTGTTAATATTAATAGTCCGATGGCAGGAGAAACCGATTTTTCAACCGTACCCGTTTTGGGTTTTGATCAATTATCTATTCAATATGGTTCAGCCGCCAGTTGTGTCGGTTCTGGAGCAGTTGGAGGAAGTATTTTATTAAGTTCCGTACCGCAATGGAAACAAAAAGGGGTGAATTTAACGGTGGGTGGACAATATGGAAGTTTTGATAATTATAATGGACAAATAGGTTTAAGATTTGCAGAAATTAGTAAAAAAGGATTACAATTTTCAGGTAAAACTTTGTTCTATGGAAGTCAATTTAACAATCATTTTAACGAAATTCAGCGAACCGACAATGACGGTAGAACTTATCTAATTCAGCCTTCTGAAACTGCACAGAAGGGTTTTATCCAAGATTTATATTTAAAAGAAAAGAATGGTAATTTACTTTCGTTGAATATTTGGTTGACAGATAATAAACTTACTATTCAACCAGATGTACTTGATTTTCGTGAAATTACACAAAGCCAAGCATACCGTTTTTTATCGGGGTATCAATTTGGTAATTCTACTGTGAAAATGGGATTTACCCGAGATATTATTGATTATGGAACGGGTGATTTCTCTTCTCCGAGTCATTCAGAAACAGACCGATACCTTGTTCGTGCCGAGCACGAATTTTCAATCAAAAAACCTAATTCCTTTTGGAATACTTCTCTAAGAATGGGGGGTGAAATTGCTTACTATGTAGCCAGAGTAGATGGTTATGGAGGAGTAGCAATTACGGAAAGTCGGCAAGATGTTTTTGCTTTATTACGACAACAATTTACACAAAAGCTAACCGCATCATTTAATCTTCGTCAAGCATTTTCTAATCAATATATTGCTCCCTTTACACCTTCATTGGGAGCAGAATATTCAGTTATTTCTACGGTGAAAAATCAAGTAAAGTTTTCGGGAAATATTGCTAAAAGTTATCGTTTACCAACCCTCAACGAACGCTATTGGAAAGTATTAGGCAATCCAAATATTCGCCCTGAAAGTGGATTTAACAAAGAATTAGGCATAAACTGGAAACAGATTGTTTCATCAACTACTAATACCTTTTTGGGTATAAATGTTTATCATAATTTGATTGATGATTGGACTTACTGGAATCCTGACAAAGGCTATCGGGTAGAGAATTTGCAACAGGTACTCACCAAAGGCGTTGAAGTTTCAGGAAGTGTAAAGTATTTAAAAGACAAAAAGATAGCGGGATTATCGGCTACTTATGCTTACACCAATTCTACGCAACAAAAAATGTATAATGTTTATGCAGTCGATATTATCGGGAAACAACTCATTTATGTTCCAATACACACCCTAACAGGAACGGCATATATTGGCAGAGGTGATTGGTCTTTGAATGTACAAGGGTTTTATAACTCTGAACGCTTTATCACTTTCGACCATTCAGGGCGACCTTTTCCCCCTTATGTTTTAATTAATAGTACGCTTTCGGGAAAAATTTCTATCGGAAAAATTCAAAGTAATTTACTCGTTCAAGTCAATAATTTGACGGATACGGTTTATCCAAGTGTCCGAAGAAACGCAATGCCAGGGCGTAGTTTTTCGGTTGGTTTGGTTTTTTCAAGTGAAATTTTCCAATAAATAAATATTTAAAAATTAATTTTCACCCAATACATTAACAGTAATTATTATTCATAAAATCAATACAACAATGCAATTCAATTCAATTTTCGTTCGTTCATTAGCCGCAGGTTTTTTAATCTTAGGGCTTAACTCTTGTAATAAAACTTCTGAACCAGAGCCTTCTCAGCCGTATGATGCGGGTGTTTTTGTGATAAATAGAGGTAATTTCTTTGATAATAATGGTTCAATTACGTTTATCAATCCAATTACTAAGATTGCAAGTTTTGATATTTTTCAAAAAGAGAACAATCGTGCTATTTCAGGAGGAATTAGTGATTATGCAGAAGTAGATGGCAAAGGCGTTATTTTAGTGGATAATTCTAATCCTGGAAAAGACCTCATCGAAATTGTAAATGCTCGTACTTTCAAAGCAGTTGCTACTATTCCTTCAACGGATTTAGAAAATCCACGTTACGTCGTTAAAGCTGGAACAAATAAGGCTTATGTAACTTGTTGGGATTCTTTCAATGCGGATTATTCATACAAAACTGGATATATCGTAGTGATTGATTTGACAACTAATAAAGTAACAAAGAAAATTCCTGTGCAAAAAGGAGCAGAAAAATTAGCAGTCATCGGTACTGATATTTATGTAGGAAGCGTTGGTGGAGAAACTTCGATTTCTATTATCAATACTTCAACGGATGTCGTTAGCCAAACGGTTGAAGTGGGTAAGAATCCCAAATTGATTGGCTTAGATGCCAATGGTAAACTATGGATTTATGCAGGAGGGGATTTCGTGAAATTTAATGTAATGACAAAAGTAGTGGAAAGTCGCACAAAAATTACCACCTCAAATACATCAAAATCTCCAGGAAGTTTCACATTAAGCAAAGACAAGACTTCAATTTTATATGTTTTTTCATTTTACGATGCTGCCGATAGTTATAAGCAAAAAGGTGAAACGTATAGTTTTGGTATAAATGACTCAGTTATTTCAACAACCAAACCAATTATTAATAAATTGTTTTCTGGATTAAGTACAGACCCCAATACTGGAAATATATATGCAGGTTTTTCTCCGTCACTCAAGCAATCAGGTTACGTTTTTCGTTACCAATCTAACGGCACTTTGATAGATTCTTTAAAGGCTGAAATTGGGCCAGAAGGCTTTTTATTCAAATAGATTTTAGTTAAAAAAGGAGGTTTCTGTCATAATCAGAGGCTTCCTTCATAAATTCCAATCAACCATGAAACAACCATTAAATCCTCGTTTTTTAACTTTGCTTTGCTTTATTTTGGCAATCGCTTTGTTACGAATTGCCAATGCTGCTCAACTGACACCATTTGCAAATTTTACACCAATCGGTGCTATGTGCTTATTCGGCGGAGCATATTTTCCTAATCGTTGGAAAGCATTTGCCTTCCCAATTCTTACGCTTTTAGTGAGTGATTTGGTGATTAACAAAGTGATTTTTCAGGGAAAATACGGAGCAATGTATGAAGGTTGGTACTTGATTTATGGGATTTTTGCCCTTGTCGTATTGTTTGGAAAAGTAATATTGCAAAAAATCAATGTTCAGAATGTCGTTTTGGCGGCTATTATCGCTTCAGTTTCGCATTGGATTTTGGCAGATACAACGGTTTGGATTGGCGGAGGAACGGATTTAAGAACAATGCTTCCGTTAAGTCGTGATTTGGCTGGTTATGTTCAGTGTTTAACCCAAGGATTTCCATTTATGAAGAACTTTTTGGTAGGTACGTTAGCATACAGCGGTTTAATGTTTGGAACTTTTGAGTTATTGAAGGTGCGTTTTCCAAAATTAGCAATAGCGTAGATAATTTCATTGCAATCAAATTAACCAGCTATATTTTGACAATGAAAGAAGAACTAACTTTTGAAATTTTGACCGTTGAAAATATTGCCGAGATTTCTGTTTTAGGACAACAATTAAACCCTAAAATGACTTTGGAGCAAATTAAGAACCTTTTAAATGAAATGTTTACTTTGCCTACCTACAGATGTTTTGGATTATTCCTTAACAAAAAACTTGTAGGAATTTCGAGTGGTTGGATAACTGTGCGTTTTTATTCGGGCAAACAACTTGAGGTTGATAATGTTATCATTGATAGCTGTTTGCAATCAAATGGATTCGGAAAGCAGTTTTTTGACTTTATTGAAAATTGGGCTAAAGAAAATAGTTGTGAGACAATTGAACTGAATACTTACGTACAAAATTCAAAATCTCATAAATTTTATTTTAATTTAGGGTATTCAATTTTAGGTTTCCATTTTTGGAAACACATTTAATACGACAATTATGTTGGATACCGAAAAACATACAGCGAAAAATAAACATCAAAAACAATGAAAGCCGTTTCTTTTCTTCCTGCCGCTACACAAATGATTTACGACATGGGTTTGCAAGACCTTTTGTATGGTGTCACCTTTGAATGTTCAGAACATTCACGGACTGAAAAGCAGATTTTAGTTCGTTGCATTATGGAAGGAAAAGATTATTCGAGTGAAGAAATTGACCGTATCTTTTCAGCTTCAAAAGCACAAGGAAAAAGTCTTTACTATGTAGAAGAAGACAAATTACAAGCCATCGCTCCCGATATCGTCATCACGCAAGATGTTTGTGAGGTTTGCCAAATTGATACCAAATGCACACAGGCTGTTATTGATAATTTGGATAAAACACCCACCATCATTACATTAACCCCCCAAAGTTTAACGGATGTATTTCAATCTGCCATCACAATTGCTACGGCTTTGGGTCGAGAAGAAGCCGCTTATCAGTATTTGGCAGGCCTTCAGAGTCGCATTGATAAGGTAATTGACAAACTCCGAGAATATCGAGCATTGCCAAAGCGAGTAATGGTAATGGAATGGATTGAACCAATTTATAACTGTGGTCACTGGATTCCGCATCAAATTGCGTACGCTGGTGGTATTGATATGTTGGGAAATCCATCGGGAGATAGTATTGTTACGCAATGGGAAAAAGTGTTAAAATATGACCCAGAAGTTTTGGTCATCGCTCCGTGCGGTTTTGAAACCAAACGGAGTCTGGAAGAGTTACACCTATTGACTGCCAAAAATGGGTGGGAAAACCTACAAGCAGTTCAAAATAAACTGGTCTATGTGCTTGATTATGATTTGTTTACCCAGCCAAGTGCTTCAACCTTAGTAAATGGCATTGAAATTTTAGCAGCATTATTCCATCCTACACTCTTTAAGATTCCTCAATCGCTAAAACACAAAGTTCATGCAGTTTTTGAAAACATACTTGTTTAACCCAATATGAGAAAAAAAGCTTTAATGAATTGGTCTGGTGGCAAAGATTCTGCCTTATCCCTTCATCATATTTTACAAAATAATGAATATAAAGTTGAACATTTACTGACTTCGCTAAATGATTCTTTCAAACGAGTTTCGATGCACGGCGTTCGGGAAGAATTACTTGACCAACAAGCCGAGAATATTGGGATTAATTTAATAAAATTGCGTTTGGCTGAAACCGTTTCGATGGAAGAATACCAAGAAAAAATGGCTGAAACCATGAAACCTTTGGTGAATTCGGGAATAAAACATTCTATTTTTGGGGATATTTTCTTGGAAGATTTACGCCAGCATCGGGAAGAAAGATTACAACAAGTTGGTATGGAAGGAGTTTTTCCCCTGTGGAAACAACCTTCTTTAGTATTATTAGATGAATTTTGGGATTTAGGTTTTAAAACGATTGTGGTTGCCGTCAATGGAAATAATTTGGACAAATCATTTTGTGGAAGAATCCTCGACCGTGATTTTGTCAAAGATTTACCCAAAACAGTTGACCCTTGCGGAGAGAATGGAGAATTTCATACCTTCGTTTTTGAAGCTCCCTATTTCAAAAATTCCATTAAATTTGACATTGGAGAAACCGTTGATAAAACCTATAATTTCAAAAATTTAGACGGTGATGATTTAAGTTCAACCTATTTTTTTACTGATTTGATTGCCAAGGCTTAACGTTTAAATAAGATGGAAAAACACGCTCCCGATTCATGCCCACGATGTGGCGAAATATTCGTTTGTAAGGTCAATAATATCTTGCAATGCGACTGCATGAAAGCTGTTTTGACTAAAGCAGAAACAGCGTACATTGCCAATATTACAGAATGGGAATATGATGGTAATTGTCTGTGCAATAAGTGTTTAGAGGATTTAAAAAAGGAGATTGCCAAATAATAAAAGGCCTTTGGATTGAATTTTGAAGTTCATTTTTTTGTTGATATATTTGTAAAAACATACATCATTATGACAAATAAAGAAAAATACGAAATGTGGCGAAATGTAGCTACTTCGATGGTGGAGGAAAAGAAAATTATTCAAGAAGTTGGTGTTGAACGTGCTAAATCCGAATATGGAATTAAATTTGAAAAACTTAGAGAGCCACGAGTACCAGAAAATAAATGATGATAAATTTCGATTTACGAATAGTTCAGGTGTAGAGTACGAGGTATATTTCACAACAGGAGAGTATTATTTTCCAGAAGTTTATTATAGAAAATATCTCAAAACATTTGGATTTAGCCCTATTTCTTCTACAAATTTTGACTTTGAAATAAAAACAGCTAACACGATAATTCTTATTCTGGCAGATTATTTTACACAAGATGATTACATTGTTATGTATGTTTGTGACCAAAGTGATAATAAACAATCCGTTAGAAACCGTCTTTTCAACTTATGGTTCAATAAGTACAATGACGGTAGTTTTGAAAAGATTGATTTATCGTACGAACAGCATACTTTTATCTCTGCAATTATTAAGAGAAAAAATCCTTTTTATATAGATTTTAAACACAACTTTCCTGATTTGGGAGAGGAATATAAATAAAAAAGAAAAGGAAGATGCTATTTAATTGACATCTTCCTTTTCCGTTTTATTTAGTAGGTTACTGATAATTGACCTATACTCGAACTTGCACAGTCTGAGTCTTTTCTTGCGTAGCATTTCTAATGGCCACTTGTTGAGCCAATAATTCCGCTGAATTTCTAAAAATTTCTGCCACAATTCCTTCCGTCATTACTGCAGGACGACCGTCATCACCCGCCTCACGAATGCTTTGTACAATCGGAATTTCTCCTAATAATTGCGTTTCATATTTTATCGCTAAATTCTTTCCCCCATCTTTTCCGAAAATATAATATTTGTTATCGGGTAATTCTTCGGGTGTGAAATACGCCATATTTTCAATTACACCCAAAACGGGTACATTGATTTGTGGTTGTCTAAAAAACATCAAACCTTTCGTAGCATCAGAAAGAGCCACTTTTTGTGGAGTCGTTACGATAACGGCTCCCGTTACAGGCACTAATTGCACTAAAGAAAGGTGAATGTCGGACGTTCCTGGCGGTAAATCAATCAGTAAATAATCCAATTCTCCCCAATTGGTATCGCTAAAAAATTGACGTAATGCCTGGGTTGCCATGGGTCCTCTCCAAGGCACAGGATTATCTTGTGGAGCAAGAAAACCCATAGAAATCATTTTAATTCCGTATTGCATAATTGGCTGAATCATGTTTTTGCCATCCATTTGGCTAACCATTGGCTGCATATCTTCTGCCCCAAACATCACAGGAATTGAAGGTCCTGAGATATCTGCATCAATAATTCCAACCTTAGCACCCGACTGTTTTAAAGCCATTGCCAAGTTGGCGGTAACGGTAGATTTACCAACGCCACCCTTTCCTGAGGCAATGGCAATGATATTTTTGACATTTGGCAACAACGTTCCGCCCATACGTGACGACGTAACATCAGCGGTCATATCTATAACTACGCTCAAATCTGCGTCCACGTGTGTATGAATGGCATCGGTACATTCCTTGCGGATTCTTTCTTTCAAAGGACAAGCGGGGGTTGTCAAAACTACGGTAAAACGAACTTCGCCTACACCCAATTCGATGTCCTTAATCATGTTGAGCGTTATCAAATCCTGTTTCAAATCTGGTTCTTGAACGGTTGATAATGCACGGATAATGTCTTCTTTCTTTATTTTTAAATCACCCATATTTTTTGCTTTTGGCTATCGACTTTTACGGTCTGCAAAAGTCGATAATTTTTCTGGTGCAAAGGTACGGCTGAAATTTGTTCGAGGATAGTAAAATAAAAAACACAAGGATAAATCTTTCTATATTTTTTCCTAATTTCGTAATGTTAATAAACTATAAATAATACATGAACATTCCGAATCCAACCCGCTGGGGCATTCTTGCCTGTGGAAAAATAGCCGAAAAATTTGCTGATGATTTAGTCGCTCACGTACCTGATGCGGTCGTGTATGCGGTTGCTTCTCGTGATTTTATGAAAGCTCATATTTTTGGACAAAAGTATGAAGCAACCAAAATTTTTAATAGTTATCAAGATTTGGTGGATTGCCCAGAAGTTGATGTAATTTATATTGCTTCCCCTCATGCTCTTCATTACGAACATACTTTGTTGTGTCTGAACGGTGGAAAGGCAGTTTTATGTGAAAAGGCCTTTGCTATTAATACGACGATGGTGAAGGAGATGATTGAAAAATCAAAAGAAAAAAACTTGTTTTTAATGGAGGCTATTTGGACGAGATTTCATCCTGCTATCGCTCAAACATTAGAGATTATTCAGTCGGGACAAATTGGAGATATTGTTCATATTGTAGCAGATTTTGGTTTTAAAGCAGTTTACGATGAAAATGCTCGCTTATTTAATCCTGCATTAACGGGTGGAGCGTTATATGATATTGGTATTTATCCACTCTTTATCAGCAAATTATTGTTAGGAAATCCTAAAGAAATTAAAGCCGTTGCAACCTTTGCTCCAACGGGTGTGGACACGAACACTTCTCTATCGTTAAGTTACGAAAATGGAGCAACAGCCTCATTATTTTCAACATTAAATGCTCAAACGGACACGACTTGCACAATTTATGGCTCAAAAGGGAAACTATTTCTGCACGGACGTTTTCACGAAACCAAAGGATTAACTTTGGAAGTTTATGGAGAAGAACCTCAATTTTTTGAGACAGAAAGATTGGGTCATGGATATTCGTATGAAGCTCAAGAAGTACAGCGTTGTTTGAAATTAGGGGAAATAGAAAGCGATAAATTACCTTTACAATTTAGTTTAGAATTAATGGAAATGCTTTGCGAAATACGTCAGCAAATTGGACTGGTTTATCCGCAGGAGGTGTAATAAATAATGAATAATTAAAAGTATCAGACAAAGAAACTTCTCGAAATTTTAACCTACACAAAGGTTGTTTCGAGGAGTTTTGAGCATATTATTAAACTCAAATACCACCACCCCATCATCCTTAAAATACGTTTCAATCACCTGAAAACCACAATTTTCTAAAATCTCCATTAATTCATTTTCTGTAAAAAGCTGTTTCCCACACCCTTCATGAATTTCGCCTAAGAATTTAGCATTTTGTTCTTCAATAAATAATTTACCGTTTGATTTTAGGATTTTTTGAATGTCGTGGAGGATAATTTCGGGCGTTTCAAATTCATGTAAACTGTTAATTATTAACACTTTATCGAATGTATTTTTTGGTA
>JACMRQ010000359.1 GCA_014376355.1 Arcicella sp.
GCTCGAATAACCCAATCTCGGTATTCCCAAATCGTTCTGGCATTATCTTTTTGATAGCCTCGACTATCGGAATAACGAGCTAAATCCAACCACATTGAAGCCCATTTTTCACCAAATTGGGGTGATTTCAATAATTCATCAACCACTTTTTCATAAGCATTTTCTGAATCATCGGCTAAAAATTTGGTTACTGCTTCGGGGCTGGGAGGCAATCCGATGAGGTCTAAATATACTCTTCTGATTAAAGTAGCTTTTGGTGCTTCGCCCGTAGGTTTCAGTCCTTCTTTTTTGAGATTATTTAAAATAAAACGGTCAATGTCATTTTTTGCCCATGATTTTCCGAATGGTAAAAAGGAAGCAAAAAAACCTTCTGGATTCGGTACAGATGCTTTTTTAGGAGAAAGATATGCCCAATGGTCGCCCCATTCCGCTCCTTCTTTAACCCAACGAGTCAATAAATCAATCTCTTCTTTTTTTAGAGGATTGGCTTTATAGGGCATTCTTTCATCAAGGTCTTTGTGCGTGAGTCGAGCAATAAAATCACTTTTTTCGGGGTGAAAAGGAACAATGGCAGGTTTCCCCGATTTCGTTTTGGCAAGGGCATCCGTCCGAAAAAGGAGACTAAAATTTCCAATTTTTTTCACACCTCCGTGGCAAGCAATACAATGCTTGTTTAATATTGGTTTTACCTGAGTACTGTAATCTACCTTATTGGCATAATTTACCTCAAAAATTGACTTAACCGTCCAGAAAATACCAACTAATGCTATGAAAATTATTAAAAATTTTGCCTTCACGAGCTAATGATTGATTAATTAATTACATAACAATCAAAGACACAAAATGCTTTTTTTTACTTATTTGTGAATCAAAAGGAAATTCTAATGCTATAAATTTGGACTTGTAAAGCCCGTTTTCTTCATTCCAGATTTCACTTCTGGACAACTCATAAATAATTTCCAGAGCAATTGACTGCGGTGATTCTCTATCATAATAATAATTGGACCTTGGTCAATGGCTAAAAATGAATCAGCAAACCAAATATCTGTCAAATTGAAAGCATCGACAAATCCATAATTTTTCCAGATTTTATCACCCAATTTATAGTAAAAAAAGCGGAGTGCTTGCATTGATTCTTTGGGAGTGTAGGGCATCGATGACAAGGCAGCGGTTGGGGAAATAGTACCGTTATCATTGTTGGGTTCGTGGGCGGAATAACCATTTTTTTCATCGCTTGCCGTTAATCCCCAGCAATTTTCGCTGTAACCACTGAATTTTTTAGGATTGGCTTTGCAATAATTGTAATTAATCAGTGAATGAGCCACATTTTGCGTGCCATAATTGGCATAAGAATCTGTTAGACCATTGGGATTTATACCCAGAAACGAATAATGAGCAAAGAACAAAGGTCCGCCTAAATCTGAACCAAGCGGTAATGTAATACCATAAAATTGTTTGCCATTTTTCATCTGTCCGTTTCTTGCCCAACCTTCATCATAAACTGTTTTAGAAATGAAAAAATTAGGAGAAGATTCCGCTAAAACGTAGGTAATTAAGGCTTCATTCCAACCTGAAAGTTTAAAATTCATGTCCCAATTATATTTGGGCGACCAATGCCAATAAAGTGTATTTTCATTGTTTTTTGTAAACCAATTCCACTCTACCGCATTCCAGAGGTCATTTATTTTATTCTTGAGGTTTATTTCATTAGCATCATTACCATTAAAATATTGTCTTGCTGTTAACAAACCTTGAATCAAATAAGACGTTTCTACTAAATCCGCTCCATCATCTTTTGTACTAAATGGAATGGTTGCACCTGTTGCCCCATTTAACCAATGAGGAAAAGCACCGTGATATTTTACCGCTGAATTTTTCAAGAAATCCGTCATAATGTTCAGTCGGTCGAGTCCTTGTTTTCGGGTAATAAACTTCCTTTCAACTCCCACAATTATTGCCATAATGCCGAAACCAGTTCCTCCCGAAGTGACTAAATCGCCCGAAGTATTTCTTTCTCTTGACATTCCTGAAACTGGATGTCCAAAATCCCAGAAGTACTTAAAAGTCTGTCTTTGAACCAAGTCTAATAAAAGAGAATCTGAAATGATTGGAAACTTGTCGGAATTATCAGCTGCTGTGGTTAAATTGAGTTGGATATTGGAATTAAGTTTCGTATTTGCTTTTGATAAGAAATCAGGTAAAACCTGTAAAGAATACTTAGAAATAGAATTGAGAGCACTTTTAGAGGTAATTATTACGGTACTATCATTTTTATCAAATGAAAAATCAAGAGGAATATTTTTAGAAGTAGTATTTTCTAATAAAATAATATTGGCGTTGGCTGAGGCTCGATTTACTGGAGCTATGAATGAAATTTTAATGATTGGTTTCAGACTAATATCCACATAATTTATCCCCATTTTACCATCAATTAAAACGCCTGTAAAATAGAAAGGTTCGGGTATAATTGAGATTTCTTCGGTTTTTTTGCAGGAAAAAAATAAGGCGAAAATTGTTAAAAAAAGAAGGATATTTTTCATAGGTTTTATTATTGAATACTGGATTTTTTGTCTGAATTTGGATTCGTGGGATTAAAGGATTAAACGGATTATTGTAGCGTAAATCCTATTAATCCTACACATCCAAATTCAGACAATTTTATCATCAATTATTACCTACCTGCCAATTCTAATTGGTATAAATAGCCAATATCAGTAGCAGATAATGCTTTGCTGTAAACTCGTACTTCATCAATTGAACCTGTAAATAGTCCTTGCCAAGTTTGAGCCGCAGATTTTGTATAACCTGCATCACTGTTTGGCATTGAACCCATTACTACTTGAGTTGGAGGTGCCATTATGATACTTCCAATTCCAGCAGGAGGAGTTCCCGTTGTACGATTTCTAAAATTATTATTTGAAACACGAATTCCATTGGCATAAATATCAATATTTGAACCTGCACCATCGTAAACCATCACGTAATGCACCCATTTATTGGCACCTTTTACAGTTTGAAAATCCGTTCCTCTCATCCCATAATCATTAATATTATCGCCTCCAAGGTTATAATTACCTCCCGAATACGTATGAAAAGCACTGTGAAATACCAACGTATCATTTACGGTTAATGGCTTTCCAGTTTCAATGTACATATTAATCGGACCTTGATTCCAATCAGTTTGTGTTGCTTGTGCTTGCGTTAATGCAAAAACCGATGAAACTGTTTTTGCGTTATTATTCACATTTACCCAAGTACTTACCGTTACATTAGGAATGGCATTTGCCGTATTTAATGCTGGAATTGAAGGAAATACTAAATACCCCGAAGTAAGTTGAAGTGCTTGTCTCTGAGTACTTGCAGTTGTTGAAGTGAACGCCGCATTAGTAGCTTTCAGAGGTGCTGTACCTGAAATTCTTTCGTTGTTTGTTCCATCAAAAGTCCAATGTGCTAATAAATTTGCCGCTGCTACATCATTTGAGCTATTATATCCACCGATTGCGGGTAAAGTAGCTACTTCGGTTTTACTGCATGAGATTGTTAATATGGTTCCAAATAATACGGTCGCAATCATCAATGCACTTGTTTTTTTCGTCTTCATTATTGTTCTGTTTAAAATTAAAGAATTGTTTTATAAGGGTAAAATTTTAGTTTAATATGTATAATTCATGGTATTCAAAATCAATATCCATTATTCTGGTCCAATTTTCCTCCGCTCAAGGCTATTTGTAAACTTGGAACGGGTAATAACTCGTTTTTACCCGCCACGAAATTTTTACCAATTCCTTGCATTACTTGGGCGGCTCGTCCTGTTCGTACCAAATCGAAAAAGCGGTCATGTTCTAAGGCTAATTCCAAGCGTCTTTCATTCCAAATTGCATTTCTTACATCGGTCAATGAAGATGCTTTTGAGCCTAATAAACCTGCTCTTGTACGAATTTTATTTAATTGTGTAATCGCATTTCCTGGTTGCCCTAATTCGTTAGCAGCCTCGGCATTCATTAATAAAACCTCTGCGTAGCGAAGAATATGAAGGTTTTTTTGCTTTTGGTCACGATTCCCTAAGTAATTTTCTACGTTTTTATTTTCGCTGTGGTAGGCTTTATAATTATAATAAAGACTTTGAACTGAGTCTGCACTCGGAATTCTAAAACCGTCATATAAAATAGTGCCAACGTGCTTCGGAGTTTGGTCAATAGTAATAATAGTTGAAGATTTTCGCTTATCTCCTGCTTCATAAGCGTTTACTAAATTCAACGAAGGTGTGCCAAAACCAAATCCTAAATCTGTCCAACCGCCTCTCCCTCCTACTCTCGGTCCTTGCCATGTAGAATAGCCATTTACACCTAAATCTCCATTATTAAATTGCCCCGTTTGGACTTCAAAAATTGATTCAATGTTGTTATCGCCCACTTGTCGCCAAATGGTGGAGTAATCAGAAACAAGATTATATTGTCCAGAATTGATAACTTCTTGAGTCAAAGCAAGCACTTGTTGCCAATTCTTTTGATATAAATAAGTTTTCGCCAAAAGTGTTTGAGCCGTTCCCTTAGAAATATGTCCTACGCCAATTTTGTTTTTTAGGGGTAAATTATTGACGGCAAATTGTAAGTCTTGTTGAATAATATTATAAATAGTATCAAC
>JACMRQ010000360.1 GCA_014376355.1 Arcicella sp.
AACGTATGGAAGCAGCCGTTGGATTATTGAGAACTTCCAAGAAGTCAATTCGTGCCATTGGCGCCGATGTAGGTTATAAAGATACCGCTTATTTCTGCCGTCGTTTCAAAATGATGTTCGGAATTCCAGCAGGGAAAATGCGTAGAAGAGAATCATTGATGAATTTGTAGAAGATGGTTTTAGGGGTTAGAGGCGTGGGTTGAATATTTAATCTTCCTTAAAATTAAATAAAAAGTCAAAAAGCCAGATTCATCCATGAATTGGGCTTTTTGACTTTTTACTGTAGCTCGAAGTGGCACTTCGAGAATGAACAAACAGTTTGACTCGGATTCTCGAAGTGCCACTTCGAGCTACAGTATTAAAAATGAAAACAGTAATCATAAAATACAACGCAGGAAACGTACAGTCTGTCATGTACGCTTTGGATAGAATTGGCGTAAATTATCTTTGGACTGACGATGAAGCCGAAATTCGTTCAGCTGACCGAGTAATTTTTCCAGGCGTAGGAGAAGCAAGTACAGCCATGAGTTATTTGCGTGAAAAGGGCTTAGATAAGGTAATTCCGACGCTTACGCAACCTGTCTTGGGCACTTGCGTAGGAATGCAATTGATGTGCCGTCATTCCGAAGAAAACGATACGACTTGCATGGGAATTTTCGATATCGCCGTAAAACGTTTTCAATCAAGCGATTACAAAGTTCCACACGTAGGATGGAATAATATTTACGATTTCAAAAATGGTTTGACAACAGGTTTAAAAGAAAGTAGCTTTATGTATTTTGTGCATAGTTATTATGCAGAAATGAGTGAATATGCAGTTGCCACTTGCGATTATATTCAGCCCTTTTCAGCGATGTTACAGAAAGATAATTTCTATGCCGCCCAATTTCACACCGAGATTAGTGGAAAAGAAGGCCAATTAATACTTGAGAATTTTTTAAAAGTTTAATTAAATCAATCCTGACTCTGCCTTCCAAGTTTCCAGACGATTATCCATCACCTTAAACCAAAGCGGAGGAATCATTGCCATCATCATCATGGCTGGATACCCTTGTGGCATTTGTGGGCTTTCGTCAAAATGTCTCAAAACTTGGTAACGACGACTTGCATTGGCGTGATGATCAGAGTGCCGTTGAAGTTGGAAAAGATAGAAATTGGTAACCAAGTAATCTGAGTTCCATGAATGAAGTGGATTTACACGTTCAAAACGCCCATTAGCAATTTCATTTCTAACGATGCCATAGTGTTCAATATAATTGACGGCTTCCAATAATGAAAATCCCAAAATACTCTGTAAAAAGAAGAAAACAGGCACATTCCAAGAGAAAGAACCTGTGTAAATATAAAGAGTTATCATCAAAAATCCACAGAATATAAAGGGTAAAATAGTGTATAAAATCATGTCGTTTTGGAATGACCAAACGGAGATATTTTTACGTTGCAAACGCTCTTTTTCAATCTCGCAGGCACTCATAAATCCACGAATGACACTGCGGAAATAGAAACGATAAAAACTTTCTCCTTTCCGACTCGTTGCTGGGTCTTTTGGCGTAGCAACCCAGACGTGATGTCCTTTATTATGCTCAATAAAAAAGTGCATATAGCTGACAGTCATTAATAAAACTTTGGCATAAAACTGTTCGATTTTTGTACTTTTATGTCCTAATTCATGAGCAACTGTAATGCCAACGCCACCCGTTACATTTGCCATCGCCGTTAAAAATGCGAGTTTAAAATACCATTCTCCAATATTTCCGTAGGCAAATACATAAGCACCCCAAAATACGGTTATCACTTGTATATATGCCCATACATACGTCATAAAGCGATAAAAATGTTCTTCTGATAAAGCTGAGATAGTACTTTCTTCTGGATTTGCAGAATCTTTGCCAATTATATAATCAGCCGTCGGAAGAAGTAAGTAGGTAAACACAATAGAAGAAAAATTCCACCAACCACCGAGATAATAACCTCCAATAACGAGCATTGGAATGGTGAAAGCGGAGAAGAATCCTAATTTTCTGAGAATGTTCATAACAGATATTTAAATTTCGCTTAACGTCTTTTTCGTAAACTCACTTAAGACTAATCTTCCACTAATCTCCGCTCTTTCCGTCAATAATTCATCCCAGTGGTCTGTATTTTTCCACAAAATCTTTTTGAGTTCGGATAATGCTTCTGGGTTGTAACTTTTCAAACGATTTGCCAAATTTTCTACAGCTTCATCCATTTCCTTAATGCTATCAAATACCTCCATAAACAAGCCTTTTTCTTTCGCCCAGTTTGCCGAGAAGAAATCGTTTGGATTCAAGGACATTTGCGAAAATGCTGAAAGGCCAATTTTACGCTCGACGGCAGGTTCTATAACAGCAGGTATAATACCAATATTTAATTCACTTAATTTGATGGAGGCAAACTTAGTTGCCATACAGTAATCCGTTGCGGCAGCCAATCCAACACCACCACCAACTGCCTTTCCTTGTACTCTTCCAATAATAATTTTAGGACATTTTCGGATAGAATTGATAATTTTTGCAAATCCATTAAAAAATATTTTTCCCGAATTTTCGTCCTTAATTTGTAATAATTGGTCAAAATCTGCTCCCGAACAAAAAGTACGTTCTCCACCGCTTTGCAGAATAATTATTTGTAGGTCTGAACGTTCTCCCAAAGTTTCTATGGTCGATACCAATTCTTTCAATAATTTGATTGGCATGGAATTGGTAGGTGGATTACTAAAAATAACCTTCGCCACTCCTTTCTGAGCCATCTCCACAACCACTGACTCCAAATGAATAGCTTGCATAATGAAAATATTTTAAGAAATTACAGTACAAATTTAAGGAATTGAGCGTTTTTATAATAGAATCGTCCGAAAATTATTAAAAAAATATTTTATTTGAATCATTTTAAATCAATATTTTAACAGTAAACCGATGTTTCACAAAACAGTCTAAAAGACTTAAATGACATAACTTTTAAAAAGAATTATCAACAATCAAATTAAAATGTATAAATCAGAACAATTAACCTTAGTTCGCCAATCAGCCAAAGATTTTGCTGAACGTTACATTCGCCCGCACGTAATGGAGTGGGATGAAGCACAAACATTTCCCATTGAATTAATGCGTCAATTAGGCGAACAAGGATTTTTAGGAGTACTCGTTCCTGAACAATACGGTGGAGCAGGTTTGGGTTATCAAGAATATGTTTCAGTAATTGATGAAATATCACAGGTTTGTGGCTCAATTGGTTTATCAGTAGCGGCTCATAATTCCCTATGTACCAATCATATACTTCAATTTGGGTCTGAAGAACAAAAACAAACTTATCTGCCAAAATTGGCTTCTGGACAATCAATCGGTGCGTGGGCATTAACCGAAGCAAACACAGGTTCAGATTCTGCCCGTATGATGTGTACTGCGATAAAAGATGGTGATGATTACATTTTGAATGGCTCAAAAAATTGGATTACGCACGGGAAATCGGGTGATGTGGTGGTCGTAATGACTCGTACAGGAGAAATTGGAGCAAAAAATAATGCAACTGCTTTTATCGTAGAACGTTCTAATATTGGTTTGAAATATGGCAAAAAAGAAAACAAATTAGGCATGAGAGCATCTGAAACTGCCGAGGTTATTTTGGAAGATTGTCGAGTTCCAATTTCGGCTCGTTTGGGAAATGAAGGCGACGGTTTCAAGCAAGCCATGAAAATTTTGGACGGTGGAAGAATTTCGATTGCTTCTTTGGCTTTAGGTATTGCCAAAGGTGCCATGTCGGCAGCCGCAAAATACGCCAAAGAACGCCATCAATTTGGACAACCAATTGCCAATTTTCAAGGAATTAGCTTTAAATTGGCAGAAATGGCAACGAAAATACATGCCGCAGAATTGATGACTCGTGAAGCTGCCGCTCTAAAGATGGAAGGTACGAATATGACCAAAGAGGCGGCAATGGCAAAATTTTATGCTTCCGAAATTTGCGTAGAGGTTTCAACTGACGCTGTACAGATTTTCGGTGGATATGGTTATACAAAAGATTTTCCAGTAGAGAAATTTTACCGAGATTCTAAACTTTGCACAATTGGCGAAGGTACTTCTGAAATTCAGAAAATTGTTATAGCGAGAGAGGTTTTAAAAGAATATTGATATGTTATGGGTACACGGATTGAACGGATTAGACACGGATTTTAAATTTAATAATTTATTTTATCCGTGTCTAATCCGTTCAATCCGTGTACCATCAATATCCTACCAAAGGCACAATCAATTTAAATTCGCTACCTTTCCCCAATTTACTCTTCAGTTCAATTCTTGCTTTATGCCCTTCAACTATTTCTTTGACGTAATATAAACCTAAACCAAAACCCTTTACGTCATGGACATCACCCGTATGAACACGAAAAAACTTATTAAAAACTTGCTTTTGATCACGGTCTGAAATACCAATTCCATTATCTTTTATACTGATAATCAAGTCATTACCAATATTTTCAGTCATTATTTGTATAATTGGCGAACGTACTGAATATTTCATCGCATTATCAATTAAGTTATGAATTACATTTGTAAAATGTAGTCTGTCCGCTTTTATTAAAGTTTTTGTTGCCTTTAGATTTATAGTTAATTCGCCATTTTTTTCCTTGAATAATGGTTCACAAATGATAGATAAATCTTCTATTAATTCATGAACTTCCACTTCTTCAAAATTTAATGTATCAATTTTCTGGGCAATATTGGCGGTCTGCAAAACAGTATCTACATTCTTTTTCAAACGGGCAGCCTCCTTCCTAATAATAGCAGCATAACTCAATAATCTTTCGGGGGTATTGATAATTTCGGGTTTCATTAAAACCTCACTTGAAATAGAAATCGTTGAAATTGGGGTTTTAAATTCATGCGTCATATTATTAATAAAGTCATTTTGAATCTCAGAAAGGCGTTTTTGCTTAAATATTAACATCAGCGAATAAACAAAGAATGCCATCACAACCAAAAGAATTGCCGAGGAAACGAACCAATTATTAAGATCACCCAAAAGGAAAAGTCTTTTATCGGGAAAATAAACGCCAAAGTAATAATTATGGATGTTTAAATTAGGAAAACGGTAACTGGCAGTCGAATCTGAACGATCACAATTTTCAGAAAAACAGACAAAAGAGGAATACTGAATTTTATCCTTCAAGCAATCATAAATTCCATATTCAAAATTAAGTCGGATATCAGAGTGAGCAAATTCCTGCTTGATAAATTCCTCTAAAATCTTTGAATTTATCGTGTCATTAACTTGTACGGTGTAATAATTGGAAGTAATTCTTTCAACGGGTTTAAGCAATTTGTTGTTCGGATTTTTATTAAAATCTAATAATCGCTGACTTACTACTCGCAGGGCGGACGTAATCCGTTGGTCAAAATCACGATCTTCAAGGTTGTATGCCTGCCTAAACCAGTAATATTGCACTACAACAACACTTCCCAATAACAAAATTGATAAGGCTACAAATATTCTAAGTGTTTTTACATTCATTATTTTGTGGTTTTGTTATTATCCGAATAGAATATTCAGACAAATACTTTCCCAAGTCTAAAATAAGTTAACGTAATCCTACCAATTTAATTGAATCCATTTCTGGAAATTCTTTATTTTAACCTTCCCGAAAGTTTTGGAACTTTCAGGAAGGTTAAAGACTAACCAAATTATATTAAATTTTAACCTATTTTACACCTATTCTTCCCCTCCACGAACTCCCGAAAGAATTGTTGAACCAAAGAAAATGGCATTCAAAAACAACTTGTTTGTGCCGTACCAAAATGCTCTAAAATTCGGATTATCCGTCATTACAATCACCTTTCCTGAACCATAACTTGTTGCCACAACGGAAGGCGTATTTTTCAATAATTTCTTGCTTTTTTCTGTAATATAACCACTTACCAAAGGCTCGTTGGTATAAATCAACGGGGCATTATAAGGGTCTTTGAGTTTTTCTAAGAAGATAGAATTATCTCTAAAAACGCTTAATGTTTGGTCTTTGTAACCGTAGCCAATGGGATGCGTTGGATCAATTTTAACTTGAAAAATAGCTCCAGAAATTTGTTGAGCACCTCTGTATCGTTCCGCCAAAGCGTAAGGTTTTGAAGAAGAGGTGTCAGCGGGAATCGTCTTGATTTTTACAGGAGAAAGTCCTTTTGAAACTACCCAACTTATGGCATCAGTCATGGCAATTAACACTCCACCTGCTCGCACCCACGACTTAATTTTCTCTTCTTCCAAGGTATTATAATCTCCGCTCGAAAGAATTAACGTATTATATTTCTCCAAATTCATACGGTTTGCTTGCGTAATATCTGCCATTGTTAGGGGAATATTTACCCGAGTATCCAACAAATGCCAAATCTCCCCTGCATCATTTGGATTAACATTTAATCCTGTAAGCATCAACGGCTTAGGTTGTCTTATTGGAGAAAAAAGGCTACTGCCTAAATCAATTCCGTTGGGCGTTAAACCCGTTTTCATGGCATAAAAATCAACCCCATCTCGTTCTGCCAAGGTTTGTAAAAGCATGGGAAGACTCTCGAAATTAGCTTGTTGATTTGAACCCATCGTAATTTCAATCGTTCCGTAACTAAATTCTTTTGTGCCTCCATCAATCACACTTGTGAAAGGTTCCGTTGCAACTTTTAATTTATACCCTTTTTTCTGCAATTCATACGCAGTACGAGGAGTGAAATAACTATTCCATTCAAACACGTATCCGTAATTACTTTTACCAATTACTTTACCTTTTGGAAAATCATTTTTCGTCAATTTAGCTCCCAAAGTTAAAGGCGTTTTCACTTCCGAATAAGGCACATTGAAGCAATGAGGCATCGACCAAGCTGAAATATCGTAGAAAAGAGAGTCCTCGAAAGTAGTACGTTTTTCAAAAATTCCATTAATCAAACGATATTGAGGTTGGTTCAAAGGAACAATATATGATGAGCCTTTTTTGAAAGATTTTCCTTCCAAATTTTCATCTTTCGATACTTCATAAACATCAATTTCGTGCTGACGGAGAATTCTTATCATTTCCCAATTTTTCACAGGGTCATTGCCTCCACCAAAAACGTAAGATTGTAATGAGGAAGCATTTTTTTCTTGGTAAAAATTACGTTGATAATCCAACAACTCCTGACGCATATTTCGAGCGGCTTTGAGGGTTGAAAGCGTAGTTGTAAATTGATTTCTGACAGTGAAAGCAAAACTTATATTACCATTTTGGGTTTCCTGCAAATGCCCTCTTGAACTGGCTTGTTCAAACAAAATTCCGATTGAACCTTGAGCATCTGGAAATGTTGAACCTTTTCCGTAATAAAAATCATCATAGCCTTCCTTTGTAAAATACAATGAGCCAATTTTATCCAAAGCTTCGGCATGAAATTTTCCAATTTTTTCAGTTAATTCAATGTTCTTTTTGGGCGTAATCGGGTGAGTACGAGCGGGAATTCCAGGCTGAAAAAAGAAAGTAGAATTAGGTCCCATTTCGTGATGGTCAGTTAAAACATTAGGTTTCCACTCATGAAATTTTTGAATTCTGCCCTTACTTTCTGGGTGTTGCGTATAGAGCCAATCACGGTTTAAATCAAACCAGTAGTGATTGAACCGTCCACCAGGCCACATTTCGTTGAGTTCACGACTGTTGGGGTCGGCAACTAAGTTTTGACTTTTATTGGCATTCACCCAACTCGAAAAACGTTCGCCACCATCGGGATTGATTCTTGGGTCAATTAAAATAACAATTTCATTCAAAAGCGAATCAATTTCTGCTCCTTGTGCTGCCGCCAAATAATAGGCTGCCAACACCGAGGCATTCGTTCCGCTGGCTTCGTTTCCATGCACTGAATAGCCCATCCAAACGACAGCAGGCATATTTTTGGTGTCTAATTTCGCCGCTTTGTCGGGTTCAATCAGAGCGTGATGATCGGCTTTAATTTGAGCAATATTGGCTAAATTTTTAGGAGAAGTAACCGTCATTAAAAGGAGCGGACGATTCTCATACGTGCGTCCGTACTCAACCATACTCACCCGATTTGAGAGTTCGGCAATCTTCTTAAAATAACCAATTAAAGCATCGTGCTGGATGTGCCAATCTCCTACCTGATAGCCCAAATATTGCTGTGGCGTTGGTATTTTAGGGTCATAAGTGACATTTTCAGGTAAATAATAGTTATCTTTTACTTGCCCAAAACTGAGTTGAGCCATGAATAAAAACAAAAAAGCGGTGAACCGCTTTTTGTAAAATAAATTGTGTTTCATGTGTTTGGTCTGTTGAAATTTGTAATACAATTATACGAAGAAAAAGAGAGATTTCAAATTTCTTACAATCTGGCTTGGCATTTAACTAAATACTAATTTCATTAAAATATAACTAACTGATTATCAATAACTTGCCAACTTTCATTTTTCTATTATTAGCCTAAAACTATAAAATTCAATTTGGAATTGACTTTGTTTATCAATAATATTACAATGTTAAAATTTCTACTAAACTTAAAAATACACTATTTAATTACAAGAAAATGATACCTAAAACGCTCACCTGTGTACTCGTAGATGATGAACAGTCTAATTTAGATATTCTTATAACCTACGTAAATCAAATTCCCTACTTGGTGCTAAAAGCTACTTTTGTTAAGCCACTTGAAGCATTAGACTATCTTCTAAAAACCCCCACTGATTTATTGATTACGGATATTAGTATGCCTCGGCTATCGGGCATCGATTTGTATGAGAGTTTACGTTCTCATGGGCATACGCAAGTAATTTTTATTTCGGGACATGTTGAGAGAATTATCGAAGCACTACAATTTAGTGTCGTAGATTATCTACAAAAGCCTGTATCAACAGAACGTTTTAAACAGGCTACTCAAAAAGCATTTATCCTTACAACAGGCAATCAAAAAACTTATAATGATATTCCATCTGAATTTTTAGAAATAGCTTTGGCAAATTATTCAACTTTAAGTGAAGCGGAAAAGAAGATTATAAAATTGATTTCTGAAGGAAATACAATAAATGAAATTTCAGATTTAGCCTTCATTTCTCCAAGAACAGTAGAATCTCACAGACTTTCAATTCGTAAAAAACTGCAACTATCCTCTAAATATAGACTTTTGGATATAGCAAAATATTTAGTAGAAGCACCAAAACAAAGTATATACGTTGAAATTTAAGTAGTCCTACTTAGAAAATTTCAGTACCACTACTGATTGACAATGTCAATGTAAACTCATTACCTTTGAAACAAGTAAACCCCACCGTAGTTTGAAGACCTGATGAGGTTTGTGAGTCTTAATCTTTTCACAATT
>JACMRQ010000361.1 GCA_014376355.1 Arcicella sp.
ACTCATCGAACCTGACGTATCCAACAATAAATATACTGGTAATCTTCTCATGTGTTTGAACCCTTGCGGGCGGTATTTTTTAGAATTTTACAAATACGATTGCATAATTCTTTGGATGGTTTGTCCTAAAAATGAATCTTCTGTTGGGTCACCGATGGCATCAAATTTCCACTGGTCATTTCTCTTGTATAATTTACCCAAAATAAGAGCAGTTTTTCCTTTATACTGCGACTCGGCAGAAACATTATACGAGGCAAAAACCGAATTTACCTTTGTTGCGGTTCCCTCAAACATCCGAATTTTAGCATAAGGTATCATTGAGAAATCTTCTTTTCCAACGTTATTTAAGAAGAAATATATTTTTGAAATATTCGGATTGATTTTCGTTAAATCTACCGTAATAATTTCATTATCCAACCCATCATCGCCACCCGTATCACCCTGTAAATCATCGCCAGTGTGTCTCATAGCATTATCAGAAGTAGTTAATTTACCTTTTTGTAAACCAAATTTTTGCAAAGCTGACAAGGTATAGAGCGGTGAATAAATAAAATCAGCCATATTATTGTTGTTATCAACTAAGATACAACTCAAATCTAAATCTACACTTTTTTTATTGGTTGATAATCCAAAAAAGCCTTTAGATTCGATTGCTCCCCAGTTTGCACCAACGCAAAAATTAGTAAGTTCAGAACCTGATTCTTTTCTAAGGTCAATTTTTTGACCTTTTGATAAATTAATTGCCATGATTATTTTAGTTATATTTAGTTAAAAAATCTTCTAATCCCCCTTTCATTCCTGAACCAACTGCTTCAAATTTCCAATCCGTTCCACGCTTATAAATTCTACCGAATTCAATGGCAGTTTCAATTGAAAAGTCTTCTTCAAGTTCATATTTTAAAATTTCAGTATTAGAACTCGAATCGAAAATTCTGATGTAAGAATTACGAACTTGTCCAAAATTTTGCTTTCTACTTTCCGCTTCGTGAATGGTTACGACAATACAAATTTCAGTAGCCTTGGCATCAACTTTCGATAAATCCACCTTGATTTGCTCATCATCACCATCGCCATCGCCCGTGAGGTTATCACCAGTGTGTTCAACTGCTCCATCGGGAGTTTTTGGATTATTGTAGAAAACAAAATGACTGTCTGACAATATTTTTTTATTTTCGCCCATCACGAAAACCGAAGCATCCAAATCGAAAGCCGTTCCAGTGGAAGAATTATTAGTATCCCAACCCAATCCAACTGTGAATTTAGGAGCGTTGATTGATTCTCGTTGTCCTTTTTGTAAGTTAATTGCCATGTTATGTGAGTATTATATTTTGAGTTTGCTCAGCCATTAAAAGCTGTAATTTTAATAAATTCAAATTTTCTTGATATGCAGTAATTGTATGATAACTATTGCCAATCGCCATATTATACAATAATTCAAGAAAAGCATCTGAATGATTTTGGATAAATATTTTGAATGAATTAGGTTCACTATTCAAAATATATTTTACAATTCTGGTATTGATGGAAAATCTTTCACTTTTGATAATATCATCTAAATCGAAGATAGATTTTACGTGATAATAATTCAGGAAATTCTCAATATTCGGGTGAATATTTCTATTCGTAAGTTCAGCAAAATATAAAAGATGCGTTTGATTTTCTAAATCATATTCCTTTAACATCTTCGTAATCATCCTTTCATGACTTCCCGTAATTCTGATGTCATCCAAAAAAATTAAAGTTTTATCCTTCAAAAAATGTTTATCAATATGAAATTTATCGTTGCCAATTAAACTTAAGCGTTGTGCTTCGTCCAATTCTCCGTAATCTTCTTTGTAAGTAATGCTTCGAGTGACTTTTGTTTCTTGAACAACGGGTAAGTTATTTTCGGCTAACCATCTGTTCAATCGAAAAACGAAGTAGTCTTTCATCGCAAAAGTTGCCGTAGGAATAAAAGCGTAAGGACTTGATATAACAACCGTTTGGTTAAGAATAGGAGTTTTTGAGAGATAATTTTCAATAAAACCCTCGGCTAAATCATTGCCAAATTCCTTCGCAATTGAGTCGTCTCCGTATTTGAATTTACTATATTTTGCGGGACTAAACCCAAAATTGTCAGTACTATCAATTTTATGTAATGAGTAGGTATGTTGCATTATTTTAGTAAATCAGCTATTGTATTATTATTTGAATTGATTAGAAAACCATTGATTTTTAAGTATTTAGCTCCCAAAATGTCTGCAACAAAGTTATCACCAATATGTATTATTTCTTGGAGACTTATATTATCATTTGGTCTGATAGCCTGAACTTTATCAATCATCAAACCAAAGAATTGAGGATTAGGTTTCGACATTCCCACTTCATCAGAATAGCATTGAAAATTAAAAAATTGGTCTAATCCTAAATGCTTCAAAACTACCCTCAAAGTTGAACCTTTTATGAAGGCAGTATTACTTAAAATATTCATCGAAACATCAGGAATTTCTTTTAATATATTTAGGGTAGGAAGTGTCTCAGCGTTGTAAATTGTGGGAATATATTGGAAGAAAAGTTGTTCTATTTCGTGCAATAACCATTTAATGTCAAGGTTTTCAAAAGTGGAATTTGAACCATTTATTTCATAAATAACCATTAAATACATTTCTTCAGCATTAAGGTTACTACCCGTTTTTTGGTTGATAGCATTGCTCATTAAATCCACTCGGCGAAAAACCATTTCCACTTCCTCTAACGACTTTTTATCAGCATTAAGATGTTTATGAAAGAACAATGCTCTTTCTTTTTTGAAAACTGGATTTGATTTAATAAGCGTAAGCCAAAGGTCAAACGAATAATGTTTATATGTTTTCATGGAGTTAATAATGGGTGTAATTTACATAAATAATCAACTGACTGTCAGTAGGTTATTTGATTATTTGTCCTTGGAAATATTTAGACAAAAAGAAGGCTAA
>JACMRQ010000362.1 GCA_014376355.1 Arcicella sp.
TCCATGAAGTCTTTTTCTGCCTGTTGCCAATACATCAGTGAATCTCCAAAATGTCGTCCACTTGATTCCCAATTTTGGTAAGCTCTTAAACGGATTTTTTCATCAATAACTTCATCTTTCCAAAAGGAATCACATGAGTTGGTAACAAAATTAAAAGGTAAGTTTCCGAAGAAATCTTGTCGTCCTTCAATTTCTGCATTGTGTCGATAACACAACTTTTTGATAGGGCAATCACCGCCCGCACACATGGTTATATCGTAAGGCATAAGACAAATTGATTAAAGTTATTATCGCCTATTATCATCATCATCCATCATACTCAAATAGCTCGCATAACGACTTGACTGTATTTCTCCAAATTTAACTGCCTGTATAACAGCACATTGAGGTTCGTTTATATGCTTGCAATTATGATATTTGCACTTATTCAGTAATTCTCGCATCTCTGGAAAAAAGTGCGACAATTCAGCTCTTTCAATGTCAATTAAACCCAATTCTTTAATGCCTGGCGTATCAATAATGTAAGAATTTTCCGAAATTTCAAACATGGTTGAAAATGTTGTTGTATGTACACCTTTATTCGCAAAAGTTGAAATTTCTTTGGTTTTCAAATCTAAATCTGGAGCAATTTGATTGACTAAAGTAGATTTTCCAACGCCTGAATGACCTGAAATTAGCGAGATTTTATCCTTTAAAATATCCTCAAATTGTTGAATACCGATCTTTGTAGTAGCAGAGGTAAATATAGACGGATATCCAATTTCATGGTACATCGTTGCCAAGTCAATCATGTATTCTTTTTCTTCTTCCGAAAGTAAATCTACTTTATTGAAAACAATAATGGTTGGTATTCTAAATGATTCCGCCGTTACCAGAAATCTATCCAAAAAACCTAAAGAAGTTCGTGGAAAATTTAGGGTAATAATAATAATGGCTTGGTCAAGATTTGCCGCTAAAATATGCCCATGAGCAGTTTTATGTACAGATTTACGGATAATATAATTTTCTCTTTGGGAAATCTCATGGATAATTCCCGTGTTTTCAATCTTATCCTCAATGTCAAAAAGCACCCTGTCTCCTACCGCAATCGGGTTGGAGGTTTTCAATCCTTTTATTTTAAATTTTCCTCTCAAACGGCATTTCCAAGTATGTTTGTTTTCGTCTAAAACCTCATACCAAGAACCCGTTGAACGCATCACTAATCCTTTCATATTTCTAATAATCGTAAGTCTTTAAAAGCAATTTCACTCATATTCAGCATGATTCATTACTTAAATACTTAGAACTTTCATTACATATTTAATAACTTTATCCGTTCCTCCCAAATTCTCCTCCATATATTTTCTAATAATAGCAGATTTATGGTTTCTTAATTCAATATCACCGTATAATTTCTGAAATTCTAAGGAAAATTCAGCTGAATTATTAATAGATTTTGCTCCCATAAGTTTCTCTAAATCAACTGCTTCTTTAAATTTATGATAATTTTTATCACCAAAAAAGATTGGTAGGCCAAATGTTGCAGCTTCTAAAATGTTGTGTAATCCTTTGCCGTAGCTCCCTCCTATCCATGCAAAATCTGCGTATTGGTAAAGAGAGGATAACATTCCGATATTATCAATTATTAGGACATTTGGACTTCGGGATTGAGATTTAGTAAAGAATGTATTCGTACTAATTTCAGAATATTTTATACTAAATTCTTTCAATTGCTTTCTCCAACCTTCAATTTCCGCTTCATGAATTTCGTGTGGAGCAATAATTACTTTTAAATTTTTCGTAAAATTATTCAAAAATGGAACAATTACCGCAAAATCTTCTTGCCAACAAGACCCAATAATTAATAAAGGTTTTCCGTCTTTGAATTGTTCAATAATTGGCAATGATTTTCGAGCATTTGCAATTTGTTTTACACGGTCGAAACGGGTATCTCCCCCAATTGTAACCTTCTTAATACCAATATTTTGCAATAAATCTACCGAAGATTGATTCTGTACGAAAATGTGGTCAAAATACGTTAGGATATTTCGATAAAACCCACCGTACCATTTAAAAAATATTTGATTTGGTCTGAAAATAGCGGAGAAAGAAATTACTGGAATTTGCTTTTCGTGTAGAATTCTAAGGTAATTATACCAAAATTCATACTTCACGAAAAAAACAATAGAAGGGTTTATTTTTTCGATAAATTCTCTTGCATTTGAAGGCGTGTCAGAAGGTAAATAACAAATAAAGTCAGCTCCAACATAGTCTTTACGCACTTCATAGCCCGAAGGTGAAAAGAAAGTAAGCACAATTTTGTAAGCTGGAAATGTCTCTCTAAATTTTTCAATAACGGGTCTTCCCTGCTCAAACTCACCTAATGATGCACAGTGAAACCAAGCGATTTTTAATTTGAAATTTTCGATTTTAGATTGAAGAGTTGTTGTCTTATTAAATCCAAAATCCGAAATCTCCAATCCGAATTCCCTACGACCCTCAATCCACAATTTTGCCTTTTGATTTAAAGGACTAACTATCCAAATAATGAAATGATAGCAATAAATGGAGAGATTATAAAGAAGTACTGACAAGATATTTTGCGTTAAAATGTGTTCAAAATTAATGCAAAGGATGGGAAGTCGCAAATTGAAATTATAGATTCAACCAGTATGTCATTTTCAAAACTACAGCTCGGTTTTTAATTTCGTAACTATTCGGAAAATAATTATCGGTATAAACCAAAAAAATATCCGAAGCAGGTTTATATCTCCATTGAAGACGACTGTTGATGTTTATGTTCTGCCGTTGTTCATTGTATTGAACAAAAGTCGTAAAAAATAATTTATTGGTAAACGTAATATCAACTTTCGGACTCACCAGAAAGAAATGTGTTTTAACAACTTTCTCCGTATGTCCAGCCGTAGGAATTTTCACATCACTAATATTCACGTAATTAATATTTGCCGAAATATTCACATACGGCTGAAAACGGTAGCCTATCGTTGTTGATAAACTAATAAGTTTTCCATCACCAAAATATCCTCCATAAGAACCTGATAAATTCGTCGTATATTTTTTGCGAGGGGAAGAAACATATTCAAAATTAAAGGTTTTATATCGATGTTCACTTCCAACTTTTAATACATCGTTTGTTGCTTCATTAGTTGGGTCAAAATCGTATTGAAGTTTGTAATAATTACTTTGGAAGTATAACACTAAACGGCTTTGTGATTTGAATGCTGAAATGTACCCAATTAAATGGGAGGCATCTGTTAGTTCTCCATTTGTATTCCAATAATAGTCGGCATAAGTTGTTGGTGCTTTGAAAAATACTTTACTACTTGCTTTTTTAGGATAATGCAAGTAACTCAGTTCATCAACTGCAATACGATAATAGCCTCTTCGTGGTACGTATCCTATTTCTGGTGTATAATTAATACCTACATTTTCGTGTTGCACATTAGCTACCCAATGTAAAGAGGCATATTGTAAATTATATCCTTGCATAAAATCTTCCTTCGTAATTTTTGGACTAAATGATTTCATTATCATTGCCTTACCCGTCCACTCATTGTTGGCAGAAGCCAGATTATATTCAATTCCAAGGTTTCTATTAAAGTCTGTAAACCCAAAATTTGTTTTATCACTAAAATTCAAAGATTGTTTGTTCAAAAACATTATTCCAATGCTCGACCTTTTGAAGATTTTTTGTTGTAAAACCAATGCTGTAAAATTTTGATTTGGTCGTCTGGTACTATCGGTTAAATCAATCGAACCTGTTTGGATATTCATTGCCCCAATACGAAGATTACTGTTAAGTTTTCCGCTCATTCTGGCTCCGTAAGTGATGGGAACGCCCAATCCAATTCGTCGTGAAAAGAAAGGACGCAGATTATCTAATCCGAAATTATTAAACAAATCGGCATTTTCCAAGAAGAACTGACGACGTTCAGGAAAGAATAATTCAAAACGACTTAAATTTGTTACTTGTCTATCTACGTCCACCTGCGAGAAATCGGGGTTTACAGTTAAATCCAAATTTAGAGCCGATGAAAGGGCAATTTTAGCATCCCCTCCAATATCTTTTCTAAACGGTGCATTAATATTACTTTGAAAATCTTTATTTATCCCTCCCAGCACATAAGGAATGATTGAAATATTGGCTTTAGGCGATGGCGGAAACGTTTCCCAAGATAATATACCAGTGAAAGCGAGTGAGAATCCTGCGTATTGCCTTGGTACTTTTGTCCAATTGGAAACCTCTTTTTGATTGGGATAACTACGAATAAAATTTAATCCCCATGTAGATATGTCCTTTTTATATCGTAAAGTTTTGAAAGGAATTGCCATTTCTATAATCCAACGGTCGGCGAGATATTTGGTTTGGGAAACCCACTTATTATCCCAGTTCAAATTCTGAACTTGTCCTTCAGAAATTAATCCTTCCAATTGAGCTCCAGCCGCATTTACGCCAAAAACAAACCCATTCGTCAAATCATTAAAAGGTTCAATGATTATCTGAAATGCCTCATTTGCTCCAAATGAAAAATCTCTTTTCATGGATTCAACGGTTGCGGTATTTCCATCATTTACCTTGAAACAAATGGCGGAGACGTACAAGAAATTTTCGTCGTAGGTCAATCTCACTTCAGTTTGATTAATAGCACGAGCAGTGTCAGTTGGGAATTTAAGCCAAAAATCTTTGGCTATGTCAGTATTTTTCCAGGCCTCTTCATCCAATATTCCGTCAATGTTAATTTTAGACGTTGAAGACTTAATATGAAACTGGTAAGACTCATTTACTTTCTGCGATTGGGCTGTGTGTACAGATAAAATGAAGAAAAGGAGTAGTAGTTTTTTCATTAAATATGGTTTTATGAACTTAGGTATGTAGTTACAAAGATAGTATAAAATCATTGATGATTGAAAATAAGTGTTGATCTTATTAGAATACTATTCATCGTATTTTTTATTAAATAATTATTCACTTTTGGGATAGAGAAAGAGGCTGTTAAGATAAAATAAAATTTATACGAAATGTATTCTTTAAGTTTTGCCATTTTTACTGTATTATATTTTCTTAAATATCAAAATATCATGTTTAAAATCATAAAATAGATTAAACATAAAATTTATTCAAGTAGGATTGACTCAAAACGGTTTTGTAAAGCCATGATAAATCATTAATTTGTATCAGCATTTATAAACTCCAAAACCACTTCATGCATAAATCTTCTGAAAATCAAGGGCAATTAGTTCGCTCCATTGGATTAACCTCCGCTATTGTTCTCATTATTAGTTCTGTTATTGGAACGGGTGTTTTCAAGAAAATTGCTGCTATGTCGGCCGAGTTGCAATCACCCATCTTAGTGTTAATCGCTTGGCTATTAGCGGGTTTAATAAGTTTGGCAGGAACGCTCTCCAATGCAGAAGTTGCCAGTATGCTTGCAGATTCGGGCGGAGAATTTGTTTATTTTCGTAAAATTTATAACCGATTTTTTGCCTTCCTTTTTGGTTGGACGAACTTTGCGGTCATTCGTACTGCTTCAATCGCTTCCATTGCCTACGTTTTTGCTCAATCGTTAAATAGTCTCATTCCATTTCCTGAAACTTCCAAAGCATTATCTGAATTCAGCTTTTTAGGTCTTCATCTTTTTGATAATTTAAGCGTAAAATTGGTCGGTATTTCCTTAATTATTTTTCAAACTTATTTTAATTATCGAGGATTAAAATTAGGCGAAAATTTGAGTAGAGTTCTAACCGCACTCATGGTTGTTACTATGCTAATAATCATTATATTAGGATTAACTTCAAGCATTGGAAGCATGGATAATATTACGACAAATAGTGTTAGATATGACCCAGCTACAATGAACGGTTCGACGCTTTTCAAAGCGTTGGCGTTGGCTTGTTTGAGTGCTTTTTGGGGTTATGAAGGTTGGGCGAGTGTGGGATTTATTGGAGGTGAAATGAAGAATCCGCAACGCAATTTACCCTTAGCATTAATTTTTGGGACTCTAATTGTAATGGCAATTTACTTATTAATGAATTTTGTTTATCTCTATATTCTACCAATTGATGAGTTTATCAATATTTACGAATCTAAAAATGGAATCGCTGCTGTTGCCGTTGTAAATCACTTTTTGGGTTCATCAGGAGGGCTTTTAATTTCCTGCCTTATTTTGATTGCAACTTTCAATTGTTCGAGCACCACTATTCTTTTAGCATCAAGATTATTTTATGCTATGGCGAATGATAAAATGTTTTTCAAGAGCGTTGATTACATTCATCCAAAATATAACACACCTTCCAGAGCCTTATTTATTCAAGCAATTTGGACTTCGCTTTTGGTACTTTCGGGTACTTTCGACCAATTGACAGATATGTTAATTTTTGCGGCTTTTATTTTCTACGGAGCAACTGCCTTTGGAGTTTTTGTCTTGCGCAAAAAAATGCCCGATGCTCCCCGACCCTATAAAGTAATTGGTTATCCA
>JACMRQ010000006.1 GCA_014376355.1 Arcicella sp.
AACATTCCAAACCACATTGGTACGTGGAAATATAAGTTACGAGCGGTTTCATGCAAGACAGCTTGGCGTGGAATGGGTCCAAGAAATCCCCAAATCATTACGTAGGCTAACAGTACTACGGCTAAAATTTTATACCAGTTTTTCATTCTATTTTTATTAACTCCTCCATAAATAAGGAAACAAAATTACACTCAAAACCAACACAATCGCATCAATTGCTAGTAATGTCAATATTTCATCTAAACTACTGGCTCTATCCAACCCATCCAAAGCATTTTTGGAGATTTTCAAAAGCATTATTAACATAGGAATGATGATTGGGAAACTCAAAATCGCCATCAACGTTGAACTATTTTCAGCTTTTGAAGCAATTCCCGCAACCATCGTAAGGGTACTTGAAAACCCAACCGCTCCTAAAACAATACTTAACAAATACAAGCCAGTATCTTCCACAGGATTACCCATCACAATTGCATAAACCCCGAATCCTATTAACGCTAATACTAACATTAATAGCGTATTGTAAACAATTTTTGAAAGAATTATTCCCACTGGGCTTGCCAATGTATAATAATACAACAATCTTCCAAAACGTTCTTGAGTGAAACTTTTCGCAATGGCATTCATGGCTGTGAATAATAGAATTATCCAAAATAAAGTATTCCACGTAATTTTATCAATCTGATTTGACTTCAATCTGAACGATAAATAACAAACATAAACCGTACTGACAATGTACAAAATCATGCCGTTGAGAGCATATTTTTGACGAAGTTCAAGCCGTATTTCTTTATCTATTAGTGCTTTAATTTCTTTGAGCATATTTTGTATTGGCTTTCGGCAATCGGCAATCGGCTTTCTCTTTTCTTCCTGATATGACACCCGATTGTCGACAGCCGAAAGCCAATACAAAGTTACGACACAAACAAACGGCACGTACATAAACAAAATAATATTTCGTCAAACCAAAATGTTTATTCCTTAATACTTTATATTCAAGGAACTCTTTATTAAATTTGCTTTGTTTTGAATAAATCTAAATAAGGGTATTTTTTACTGGTTATCAGTTATTTATACTGGTAATTTGCTCAAAATGACTAAAAACTAATAATTAATTTGAAAACCATAGCAGATTTAAAAATAGGAGAAAGAGGAATCGTTGTTAATTTTATTGATGAGGGGCTTTCCCTAAAATTATTAGAAATGGGTTGCTTGCCTGGCACGCAAGTAACCATGACACACATTGCACCCTTCGGCGACCCGATTGCGGTGAAGGTTTCGGGTTATATACTTTCAATGCGTAAAGAAGAAGCTGCCACTGTCATAATTGCTTAATTTATATCAATTAAATTGAAAAAATCACCAAAAATAGCCCTCATCGGGAATCCAAACGCAGGGAAATCATCTTTGTTTAACTCATTGACGGGATTACGTCAAAAAACAGGCAATTTTCCTGGAGTAACAATGGATAAACTTATCGGAAAGTGGAAATTGGAAAAAGGCGATGATGCCTCAATCCTTGATTTGCCTGGTATTTATAGTATCTATCCAAAATCAGTTGATGAACAAGTAGTTATCAATATTTTGGCGAATCCCGAACATCCCGATTATCCAGATTTAGCCATTGTTGTGGCTGATGCTTCCAATCTTAAACGTAATTTATTGCTTTTTAGTCAAGTCCGTGATTTAGGAATTCCAACGGTTTTAGCACTTAATATGATTGACGTTGCTGAAAGTCAGGGCATTGTAATTAATTCGGTTAAATTAGCCCGTGAACTCAATGTGGAAGTTGCTGAAGTCAATGCCAAAAAGGGAATTGGATTGAATGGTCTGAGATTATCAGTTAATAAAACGTTGGAATCTGGTTTTAACTCAAATGACTCATTACCAATGGATTACTCCGCTGAAATGGTCGAAGAAGTTAAAGAAAAGTACGGAGATACCGATGATTATCACGCTCTTTTGTGGCTTTCAGAACACGATAATTTAGCACAATTTACCACTCAACAAAGAGTAGGTTTTGATAAAATTCAAGAAAAATATAATTGGAATACCCAACACGCACAGTCTAAGGAGACGATGGCTCGGTATGCTCAACTTAGCGAAATTGTTGATAATTGCCTCCACGAAATGCCAGTTGAAGAAGAGCCTGTAAATACTTGGACAGACAAATTAGACAAAGTTTTTTTGCATCGTTTTTGGGGATATTTCATTTTTTTAGGTATACTTTTCATCATGTTTCAAGCGATTTTCACGTGGGCAACTTATCCTTCTGACTTGATTGACACTGGCATTGCCCACTTAAACGATTATCTAAAAACAAATCTTCCTCCTACAAAACTGACAGATTTATTAACCGATGGACTTATTGCAGGCATCGGAGGCGTATTAGTTTTTATCCCTCAAATTGCGTTTCTTTTCTTGTTCATTTCGATGTTGGAAGAAACAGGATATATGTCCAGAGTAATGTTTATTATGGATAAATTAATGCGACGTTTCGGGCTAAATGGTAAATCGGTTGTGCCACTGATTTCGGGCGTTGCCTGTGCTGTGCCTGCTATCATGAGTACCCGAAGTATTGGTTCATGGAAAGACCGTTTAATTACTATCATGGTTACACCATTGATGTCCTGTTCCGCTCGTTTACCCATTTATACCGTTTTGATTGCCTTGGTTGTACCCGAAAAAAGCACGCTTTTTGGGGTGTTTAATTTGCAAGGGGTAGCCTTATTTGCGATGTATTTATTAGGCTTTTTCATGGCTTTATTATCAGCTTGGGTGATGAAAATCATCATGAAAGTAAGAGAAAAAAGTTATTTCATCATGGAATTGCCTTCTTATAAAAGTCCAAAGTTTTCGCACGTCCTACTTACTATTCTAAACTCGACCAAAGCCTTTGTTTTTGAAGCGGGAAAAATAATCGTAGCCATTTCAATTGTGCTTTGGGTATTGGCGAGTTATGGACCAGGGGATTCCATGCAACGAGTAGAAATTCAGGTGAAAACTCAAAATCCAACTTTATCAGGCATTGAATTAACAAATAAAATATCTTCCCAAAAATTAGAAAACTCTTATGCAGGATATTTTGGAAAATTAATTGAACCTGCCATTAAACCTTTAGGATACGACTGGAAGATAGGGATTGCTTTAATTACCTCCTTTGCTGCTCGTGAGGTTTTTGTGGGTACCATGTCCACGATTTATAGTTTGGGGGGAGAAGCAAATGAACAGAATTCTACGGTGATGAAAAGAATGAGAGCCGAGATAAATCCAGCTACTGGCAAGCCCATGTATGACATGGCCTTGGGCTTTTCGCTGATGATTTTTTACGCATTCGCTATGCAATGTATGAGTACTTTAGCAGTAACATATCGAGAGACAAAATCTTGGAAATATCCAACTATCCAGTTTGTGTACATGACTGCTTTAGCCTATATTTCTGCTTTTGTTGTTTATCAGTTATTGAAGTAAGGCATGGGGATAATGACTTAATTAGTATTTGGTTTATTTCCCTTAATCATTCCCTCCGTGACCTTATTCATAATTCTTATTTTTTCCTGAAAATCGCCTTTTATGGACTTTCTGATTTCTCTTAGATTTTCCAATAATTGTTGAATATTTTCGGGAATTATATCATCCAAAAACTCACGCATTCTTTTTGCCATTGTCGGTGATTTTCCATTGGTTGAGATACCAATTTTTAAATCTCCTTTCTGAACAATTGAACCTAAATAAAAATCACAAAGGTCAGGTGTATCAGCTACGTTACAAAGAATATGGCGTTCGGTTGTTGCCCTTTTTATACTGGCATGCAAAACTGGATTATCCGTTGAAAGAATAACTAAATCTCTGTTATCCAAGTCATTAAATTCAAATTTTCTTTCAATTAATAGTACGTTAGGGTAGTCTTTTACATATTCACGCAATTCGTCTCTGAACATATCTGCTACCATAGTAACCTTCGTATCAGGGCTATTATTCAACATTGCCGAGAGTTTTTCTAAGCCCACATTTCCCCCTCCAACTAACAATACATCCAATTCCTCCAATTTTAAAAAGACAGGGAAAAGGCGATTTTTTATTTCTTTGCTATTTTGCATTATTTTTATAATTACAGATTCAAAAATTTGTCATTCAGCTGTACAAAATTAACTTGAAAACCCTATAAATTTCAAAATAGTTTTCTGCTGATATTTTAACATTGAAAACATTTAACAATATTCATTTGTAAGTATTTTGGATATTTTCGGTAGAAACAATTATTGAATTATTGGATAGTTTATTCTGAATATGAGGGTATAAAAAAAGAGACATTGCCTTGCAATGCCTCTTTTTAATGAATTAAATGTTGATAATTACATCAGTGGTCTAACCCTTGTTTCGAATGGAATAATCGTCTGTCCATTATCTAATGTTACAAGGAAATAAAATTGTAAATCATAAGGAACAGCCCCCGAAACTTGTAAAGTTGTTAAACTTTTCTTTTTCAAGTATTCTGCAATGGAAGTCTTGAAAGATACAGATTTTCCAGTCCCCGAAATTACAGCCGTATTATACAAACCAGTCGTTGTTTGTACAGATGTTGCGTTAATAGCCTTATTGGTTGAAGAAGCATTCACACGGGTAATTTCCTTAATTGTGTTAGGACTCCCATCTGCTAACTTCAAGATAATCTCAATGTTTCCACCCGCTGCTTGAGACGTTGTTACAAAAGGAATACGTTCGTAATAAACAGCATTATCAACTGTAATTACATCTACAGGTACAGCATCACGAAGCGATAAGTACGTATAGTCTTGTTTGCAGGCATTAAGACCTAAAATTAGACTTAATGCTAATAAAAAATTATATTTTTTCATGTTGATTTCTTTATAATATTTACTTGATTTCAATAGTATTCAGTTCAAGTTATTGAACCAAATTAATATCTTTTTTAGTCAATATCCCACCAAACACGCTCGAAGGTTTTTGGTCCTGGCGTTGGAATATTTGGATTACTTAATTGCTCATTGCCAGTGTAAGGAAAACGAACTGGAATAGTATTATCGTCTCCACCAGTTGCATTCAACGCCTTTTCTAAACGAGGGAAGCCCCAACGTCTCCAGTCGTTATATGCTTCTAACCCATTTCCACAATTAGCAATCCATTTTTGAGTTAAAATTTGGTTAATCTTTTGTGATGTTGTTCCTGCCAAAGTAATAATGCTTGGATTTGCCTTAAAATAAGCATCAATCTCAGCAGTTACTAAACCTGTTTTCAACATAGAGGCACGAATTCCATCTTCGTATAAGTTCTGTGCGTTGCCCGCAGTATTCAATGATAACGCTGCTTCTGCTAACATAAATGCTCTTTGGAAATTGGTAATCATTCTGATTGGGGCTTCTCCCGTGGCTCCTGTCAAGAAAATTCCATATCTGGAACGAGTTGGTGGAAGCGGTAATGTACCCGTTGCACCATTGTTCCAAGCCACATAGGTCGTACCATTAGCGGAAGTAAAGAATTTAGAAATACGGGGGTCTTTGTAAGCCAACAAAGTATCTCTGAACCTTTGACTTAATAATTGGTCATCAGGACGATTCACAATATTAAATGCATAAATTGGATTTTGTCCACCCGCTGCTGTTGAAAAGCCTACTTGAAAATCTTGGGTATTATCAACAATTAGACCCGCAGATGAGGCTAATACTGCCGCAATTTCAGTTTTTGCACGTTCTGGTTGAATGCGACTGATAATTATGGCAAAACGTAATAAAAGTGTATTGCCTAATCTTTTCCAGTTGGCTAAGTTTCCTTTATATACCACATCATCAGTACCAGGATTTAATATACTTTTTTTGTCTAAATCGGCTAAACCTTCTTTAACCAAATCGAATAAACTCTGAACCGAAGGAGTTCCCAAATAAATATCTTTTTGGGTATCTAATTTTGGATTTAATATACTTGTACCTTTCAGTGCTTCCGAATATGGAATATCACCCCACAAATCAGTTGTTAAACCGAATCCATAAGCCTTGTAAATTTTAGCAATTCCTGCATACACTGGACTTGTCGCTTGTGTATTGTCAATCATTTTCTGAGCGTTAATTAAAAGCCCAGCATATAATTCTCCATTCCATTGATTATCCGAATTTCCACGGATGTTATAAGAATCATAGCCAGCTACTTGATTTCCGACTCCAGCTTGATATTGCATCAAAACAGAAGTAATTCTGCCTAAATCATTACTGTTGACAAAAGCAGCATCATAAGCCAAAGTAGTCATCAATGCTGTTGGTGGAACAGTGAGTGGATTATTGGGTGTATTGTTTACATCCAAAAAGTCACTCTTACAACCCGCCGCAATAATTCCAATGGCAACGGTTGAAATATAAAGTATATTTTTAATGTTAAATTTCATGATTATTTGTGTTTTATTTAATTATGTCAGACGAATGAACATCTTTAATAGATAAATATTTGTTTTTAAGATAAATTTCTGAAATCAATAGTTAGAAAGTCAATCTTAAGTTAGCACTAAAATTACGGGTGTTTGGGCTACTCTGTAATTCCAACCCTCTGATATTACCAGCACCTTGCGTATTCAACTCAGGGTCAATTAAGCTATTAGGAGCGTAAAAGAATAAGTTACGCCCGCTAAATGACAATGACACACCACCAAAAGGAAGTTTGGTTAAAAGACTTTTTGGTAATTGATAAGAGAGCGTTAATTCACGCAAACGATAAACAGTTGCTCCATAAACATTCAAATCAGTTTGTAAACCTTGATTGAAGTAGTTTTGGGCATCAATTTGGATATTGTTTGGCGTATATGAACCATCTGCATTA
>JACMRQ010000363.1 GCA_014376355.1 Arcicella sp.
ATTAGTTTGGAACTACTATTTAACGTTTTAAAGGCTAAGTTGTTGTAAATCAGGTTATAAAACCTATTTTTACAATTACACTATTCCTATTTTTAATTAGACTATTTTTGGAAAAATGGTAAAAATACAATTTGGGTTTATCATTCCACAGGAATCTCCAACCTTATTTTAGTCCCTCCCATACTTTTTGAATGAATTTCCATTTCTCCACCTAAACTCTCAGCACGTTTACGCATATTGCTCAAACCGTTGCCCGTTTTGATATTATTTTCATCAAAACCGATACCGTTATCAGTAATATTCAAAATTAAGGAATCATCTTGATGGTTTAAATCAATGGTTACTTCATCAGCATTCGAGTATTTTACAATGTTGTTGATGGCTTCTTTATATATCAAATAAAAATTATATTGCTTTGAGGGTGAGAGTTTTACATCTGGAAGATTATCAGAATTGAAGTTGTAAAAAATATCTTTCATCTCTAACATTTCGGAAGTAAATTCTTTCATTTTTACCAAAACATTATCGAAATTATCTTCAGTTTGTTTGGTTGTCCAAACGATATCACTCAAAGAACGCTGAACTTTTTGTGAACTTTCGCCAATTTTACGAACCATATCTTTTACAGAATCTGAGCTTTTACCCATCTGATTCTCAACCACTTGACTTAGAATCCCTATACTACTTAAAGTCGAGCCAATATCGTCGTGCAAATCCCGAGCAATGCGACTTCTCATTTGTTCATTCGCTTGCAGTTGTTGGATTACCTCCGCTTGATATTTGGTTCGTTCTTTTCGATCACTATTAATTCGATAAGCCAAAGCGAATGAAAGCAACACAACTTCTAACGCAGAACCCACTTGAAGGGCATTCCTAGTGAAATTATCACTCGGAAGAATGTTTGATAATTGCATGATAAAAATCAAAGTACTCACCAAAAAAACTGACCACGCAATTAAGAAAAAAAGTGCTGTTTGTGAGCCTTGTATCCATATATACGTAGCAATCATCAATACATAAATGACAATAAAGAAAGCCACAAAATGTAAAAGTGTGATACTAACAGAACCTAAACCAAGCCAATGGCTTATTAAACATATCATGATTAGCCCAATCAATGATTTGGTAATTTTTTGTGAGGCTTGGAAATAGCGATCGGCATCGAGAAATGTATTGGCAAATAATAACCCAAATGAAACTCCTGAAGATATAAATATAGGGGTTATCCGATTAAACCAAAGAGCATTATTCCAAACAAATTCGTGACCAATGCCTTTATTGTAAGCAAAAAAACAGGCAAATGAAAGGACATAAACCACATAATATATATATTCCTTACTACGGACGGTGAAATAAATAAAGAAATTAAAAATTGCCATGATAAGCATAATTCCCAGGTAAATTCCTTGCATTAAATCTTTCGAATGGTTATCCTCAAAATAGACTTTCAACGGGGCAACCCTAAGCGGGAAAAGCATGGGTAATGAATTTTGAAATCGGATGTAATACGTACAGGTTTGCTCAGAACTTAAATTAAGGTCAAATAAATAGAAATTGGTATGAAAATCACGTTGTGAAACTGGCACATAAACCCCTGATTTTTTGTGCGTTACTTTATTGTTAGCATCAATTCTAAAAATATCAATGCTATCTATCACGGGTTCGGATACTTCGAGATATAGTTTTTGAGTAGATTTATTTTGTAAAGTAAACCTTGCCCAAATCACCGAAGCGGTTACTCCAAAATTAGGGCTTGGTTGAATACTTTGCGTGAAACGAGCATCAATATCAGAACGTTTATGCACTTCCTCAAAATCTAATAAAGCCGTTTTATCTTCAAAAACTTCAATTTCACGTCCAATCCCAACAGCTTTATTTGGGTCATCAATAACAATTTTTCGTTGAGAAAATCCTTGTGAAAATACCGAGAATGATAATAAAAAAAGTAAGTACCAATTTTTTAACGTTTTCATAAATAGTATTTGGGTTCGAGATAATTGGCAACGTTTTATTCTTCTTCAAACCTACAAATAATCAGGGAGTTATCAAACAAAAAAGGTTCAAGCTGGTATGCTTGAACCTTTTTTTGAAAAAGACGAGTAAAAAACCAATGGAGGTTTTCTAATATTTTTACAGAACGTTAAACCTCATTTGAAAATAAGTACTCGCTAATAAAGTCATTTTTTGATAATCCGGCACCCTTATTCGCTCGTTTTGTATGCGTGAGGCAGGACAATTTTTAATTTTGTCGAACAGTCTCAAATAGTATTTATATGCTAAATAAACACCTCCTTTTGCTCCTTTTGGCAATTCTAAAATTCCACGAAAGGCTGCATCAAAGTCAGATTGAATATCATTTTCAATATTTTTCTTATCTTCCAAGGTGAAATTTGTAAAGTCCACATCCGGGAAATAAGTACGCCCTCTTTCTTGAAAATCTGATTTAATATCTCTCAAAAAATTCACTTTCTGAAAAGCTGAACCTAAACGTTTTGCATCGGCTTTCAATCGGTCATATTCTGCTAAATTTCCTTCACAAAATACTCGCAAACACATTAAACCTACCACCTCCGCTGAACCATAAATATAGGCTTCATATCCATCTTGATTGTAATCTGCATAGTATAAATCCATTTCCATTGAATGTAAAAATGACTCAATTAAATCATGGTTAATTTTGTATTTATTGACAATTAATTGAAAAGAGTGCAAGACAGGATTTAGACTTACTCCTTCTTCGATTGCCAAATAAGTATCTGATTTAAAACGACTTAACAATATCTTTTTATCAAAACCTTCGAAAGTATCTACAATTTCATCGGCAAAGCGAACGAATCCATAAATTGCATAGATAGGCAAATGAAACCGTTTATCTAAAGTCTTGATACCCAGCGTAAAGGAAGTACTATAATACTCTGTAATGAGCTTACTACATTCGAGGGTTGTTTTGGTAAATAAATCCATGTTATCAGTTTTTTTTAGAGAATAGAGGTTAGCGTTCGGATTATAGATATTCGATAATAGAAAAAATTATGTAAAATAAAGTTTCTTTCTCCTAAAATCTATTTTCTTTCTCCACTTCCCCAGCTACCACCAATCCCGAAATCAGCGAGGGTGGAACGCCTGGACCTGGCACGGTAAGTTGTCCTGTGTAATAGAGATTTTTCACTTTCTTACTCTTCAAAGTTGGCTTTAACAAAGCGGTTTGCATTAATGTATTGGCCAGTCCATAAGCATTTCCTTTAAAAGCATTATAATCATTTTTGAAATCTGAATGAGCATAACTTCTTTTATAAACAATTGAATCTCTGATGGTTACACCACAATATTTCTCTAAACGTTCCATAATAATATGATAATATTTCTCACGAATTTCGTCTGTGTCTTCTAAATCGGGAGCAACGGGAATTAAAAGAAACAAGTTTTCATATCCTTCTGGGGCAACGCTACTATCAGTTTTTGAAGGAGCAGAAGCATAAAATAATGGCTTTGAAGGCCATTGAGGTTGTGTGTAAATCTCGTGGGCATGGACTTTAAAATCTTCATCAAAGAAAAGATTATGGTGTTGTAATTTCGGTATTCTTTTGTTTACTCCCAAATAAAATAATAAAGATGATGGAGCCATCACTCGTTTGTCCCAATATTTTTCATCATAATTCCTAAACTCCTCTCCTATCAACTTATCTTCCACATGATGATAATCTGCACTTGCCACGATCACATCAGCCGTAAATTCACCCTCACTTGTAATGATTTTATTTACCTTATCGCCTTGTATTTCAATCTTTTGAACATTTTTGTTTAGTAAAATCTTAACACCTTTTTCCACTGCCAAAGCCACCATTGCTTTCACAATTTGGTGCATTCCACCCATTGGATACCACGTTCCATTTTGCATTTCTGCGTAGTTCATAAGACTGTACATTGCAGGTGTATTTTCAGGTGTTGCACCCAAAAAAAGTATTGGAAACTCCATAATTTTCAAGATTTTTTCGTCTTGAAAAAACTTACGAATATGGGAAGAAAAAGACTGAAAAACGTCCAGACGAGTTACGTCATAAAGTAATTTTAAACTCAAAAATTCAGTAATACTACGGGAGGGTTTCCAAACAAAATTATTGATTCCAACATCATATTTATACGCTGCCTGACGCATGAATTCTTGAAATTTTGCCCGACTTCCTGCTTCCATTGATTCAAATAAATCTCCCAACTTCTCAACTCCTGCTGGCAAATTAATTGTTTCATTACCTTCCAAAATAACGGAGTATGAAGGATCAAGGCGAACTAAGTCGTAATAATCTGATACTTTTTTACCAAATTGAGCAAAATAATTCTCAAATACATCAGGCATCCAATACCAACTTGGTCCCATATCAAAAGTAAAGCCTTCTGCTTCAAAAACCCTCGCACGACCACCAGCAACACTGTTTTTTTCTAAAATGGTAACTTCATATCCTTTGTCTGCCAAACTCGTAGCCGCCGCCAAACCCGAAAAACCAGAACCAATAACTATTACTTTCATGTATTTTTATGGTAATTCTTAATAGTGTCTAAACAAAGATAAGCGAGCTTTGTTCAGACATTGATATAAAAAAAACAAGTTTCGATTTAAGTAAATTAAAAACAAAAAACCTGCAAGACTTTAAAGTCTTGCAGGTTTTTTTAATACACTAATCGTTTGACTCACGAACATTAAATATTGTAAATCAAGTGATTTATTTATAACATAACTTCAGGCAATATCATAAATATTATTTTTCTAAGCCAGAGCTATCTTCAAATTCTCATCAATGGCATCCAAGAAATCTTGTGTATTTAGGTAATGTTCGCCTAAAGTAACTTTGTTTCCGTGAATACAAATGGCTAAATCTTTCGTCATTTTTCCTGACTCAACTGTCTCAACACAAACCCTTTCCAAGGTTTGACAGAAGTCAATAAGAGCTTGGTTATCGTCTAATTTCCCTCTAAATTCTAATCCACGAGTCCACGCAAAGATAGAAGCGATTGGGTTAGTTGAAGTTGGTTTTCCAGCTTGGTGGTCACGGTAATGACGTGTTACTGTTCCGTGAGCCGCTTCTGCTTCCATAACTGTTCCATCAGGAGTAATCAGAACTGAAGTCATCAAACCTAAAGAACCAAATCCTTGAGCAACTGTATCCGACTGAACGTCTCCGTCATAGTTCTTACAAGCCCAAACAAAATTTCCATTCCATTTCAAGGCAGAAGCTACCATATCGTCAATCAAACGATGTTCGTAAACAATTCCTTGAGCATCGTATTGTGCTTTATAATCTGCTTGGAAAATTTCTTCAAAAATATCTTTAAAACGACCATCGTATTTTTTCAAAATGGTGTTTTTAGTTGACAAATATAAAGGCCATCCTTTACTCAAAGCCATTTTGAAACATGAATGAGCAAATCCACGGATTGATTCATCTACATTATACATGCCCATTGCGATACCGCTCGATTTGAAGTCATAAACATCAAATTCTTGAACAGTTCCATCAACGCCTTCAAACTTCATCGTCAATTTTCCTGGACCATTTACCACGAAATCAGTTGCACGGTATTGGTCTCCAAAAGCGTGACGACCAATCATAATTGGAGCCGTCCAGTTAGGTACTAATCTTGGAACATTAGCACAAACGATTGGCTCACGGAAAACAGTGCCATCCAAAATATTACGAATTGTTCCGTTTGGTGATTTCCACATTTGTTTCAAATTAAACTCTTTTACACGAGCTTCATCTGGCGTGATTGTGGCACATTTGATACCTACGCCATATTTTTTGATAGCTTCGGCAGCATCAATTGTAACTTGATCGTTGGTTTCGTCACGGTATTCCATTCCTAAATCGTAGTATTTAATATCTACGTCTAAATAAGGAACAATTAATTTATCCTTAATAAATTTCCAGATAATTCGAGTCATTTCATCGCCATCAAGTTCGACGACGGGGTTGGCAACTTTAATTTTTTCCATTTGTGAAATTATGCTATTATTTTTCGTTCGATGAGCTAAAAAGCTCTTTTTGGTTAAACTCTGGAACTTTTACCAGTTTTAATTTTCGGCAAAGGTACGCAATGAATTAATACGGTGTAAAGGAAGATGTGAATATTAACCGTTAAATAAGTAATAATCAATACCTTATTTAGGTTACCGATAAAGTCCTATCTTAAATTTTTCATCTGATTAGATTACTTGGAGTTTGGTAGTATTAAAAAAATAATTATATATAATGCAACCCTTTACTCTTTCGTTATTGTCTTGTAATCGTAGCTACAAAATTCACGAACTATTTTAAATATTTAAACAATTACAAAACATGAAAAAGCTTCTTGTCATACTCTCAATTGCCACACTTGGCTTTATGAATGCTTGTACAGAAAAATTAGATACAACTATTACACCTCAGCCATCCACAACAGTTGACATGGCTACGGAGGCCAGGATTTCCTCCTCAATACAAACTAATTATCCATCAGCAACGAATATTATTATTGTGGTAATTGAAGATAAAAAAATGTATGGTGCTGATTTCACGGTTAATGGCATCCCGCATGAGTGTTGTTGTTCAAGTTCAGGACAAATTTTAAGTGTTTACAAATCTGCTGATAATGTGACACTTTCTGATGCCATAAAAGCTTATCTTGAAGCAAATTATAAAGGTTACAAACTTACAAAAGTAGCCGTTGGAAAAGATGCTGTTAACAAGGCTTCCACAAAGGTAATTATTGAATTAAACGACCAAAGAATTACGCTCGTTTTTGATGATAAAAATGTAATTATTGCCACTTTTATAGAACCCAAAAACAATACTGGCGGGGATAAGAATAAGGTTTTTGTGACCATATTGGCTGATTTACCAGTTAATATTCAAAGCCAGTTAACGGGTTATGAATTCATTGGGGCGGTGGTGAAAATCAACGCTGATAATAGCAAAAATATTTATTTTGTAACGGCAAAAAAGGATGGAATTTTCTATGAATTTACTTACGATAGTGAAGGTAAATTAGTAAAAACGGAATCGTTTGACCTAAGTAAAAAACCTGAAAATAAGGAAGTGAAGGAGAACGATTTGCCAATGGTTATCCAGGGTTACATCAAGATAAATTACAAAGATTGGAAGTATGAGAAAGCAGCAATTTTGATGAAAGATAAATCCATTGATTCATACAGCATTATTCTGTCAAAAGACAAGAGGATAATCGTTTTAACTTTTGATAAAGATGGCAAATTTACAAAAGCAACCGAAACAACAGTAATTCAATTACCAAAAATTGAAACTAAAGTCTTAATTTTCAACGATATACCACAAGTTATCAAAGATTATTTAACCAAAACTTACACAGGTTGGATATTTGTTAATGGTAACATTACATTGAAAGATAGTGTAGCAGAAGCATTCTATCTAAATATCTTGGTTGGCACTAATAAATACCAGATAATTTTTGATAAGGAGGGCAAGTTTTTATTGGCTAAGAGAGGGTAGATTAAAGAAAAAAAGGAGAAATGAGTTTAGGGAGGAAAGAAAAGAATAAATTTACCTTTAGTTTACTATTTTTTTATCTTCATTTCTCCTTATTTTTTGAATCCATTTCTCCACTCAATCACATGAAAAAATTATATAAAATACTAATAATGAGTAACTTAATATTTTTAGTATGGGCTTGTGATGAAATAAAACAAGTTCCAGATCCAAAGCCCATTATTGTTGAAACGCCTTTGAATAATACTAAAATAAGTTATAATCAATCCAATAATTTTGTAGCTTTTGATACCAAAAATTTACTAAATAAAGCTCAAGGATTTACTTCTTTAAAAGTTGAAACTATCCCTCAATTTGGGAAAGTAAGTTTCAATAAAAACGGACTATTAATTTACAAAGCTGACTCCACTAAAGCTGAAGGCACAGAGATTCTAATTTATAAAGCGCTCAATACCGATTCTAACAAAGATAAAAGAGATACTCTTAAGATTATTATCACTTCAGATTTCTCTAAAACCCCTTGCAATGCTGGCGTAATTCCTGATATTTTTTCAGTCAAAATTAATGTTCCAACCCTTCTAAATGTCTTAAAAAACGACCGTTTTTGTAGTTCCATTTTGGATTCTACTACACTTACCGTAATCGAAAGTCCTGTTTTAGGCACGGCAATTGTTGAGAATAATCAAATAAAATATACCCCAAAAATAGGCTCAGAAGCGGATGATTTTTTCTTATACCGAGTATGTACGGGTGGCACAACGCCCGTGTGCATGATTGCGGGTGTACGGGTCGGCATTCAAGGAAATATTTGTAAAACGATATTGGTTCCAGACTTATTAATTATCAATAAAAATAATAATGCTCCTCAGACAATCAAAGTTTTAGATAATGACAAAATCTGTGACAATTACGATAAAAAGAGCCTAAAAATAACGGTTCAGCCCCGCTTTGGAACGGCAATTATTAATAAAAATCATGAAATTGAATATACCCAAACGAATAATAAGGTTTCTACCGATGGGTTTGAATATAGTATTTCAGACAAAGATGGAAAAAATCCTTTGCGGATGTTAGTAGAGATTTATATTAAAGAATTACCGACCTGTAAAGCTGAATCTAAAAATGGAGAAATGGAAGTGTCGGTATTACAAATTAAGGATACTGAAATAGAAATTCCATACAGTTTATTCGTTGCTTCTTGTGTTGAAATAAAGGGGGTAAATTTTGAAGCACAACCACTTTTTGGAGTACTAAGGATTGAGGGTAAAAAGATATTATACAAACTGAAATTTTCAGTGGATTTAAAGGAGCGAGTTGACCAATTTAAGTATACGGTTACGACTTCTAATGGAGAGGCTTTAAAGGCGAATTTTACGATAAAAATTAAACTGTAAATAGGTAAGGAGCCAATCAAAGACTTCCCTAATAAATCGGTTCTCGAGATGAAATCTACATTGAATATTCATAAAATAAGTCTCATCGGAAAAGCAATTTATTTAGTAACTGATGGTTCGCCGTAGCGATTTGAATCCATTGGAGTTTTCAAGCCCAAAGTTAACGCATGATCAACGAACAGGAATTAGTTAAAGCCTGCCAAAATAACGACCGTAAAGCCCAAACTGCCTTTTATAATTTATATAGGGGTAAAATGATGGGTATTTGTCGGCGTTATACTCGCACGCCCGATGAAGCCGAAGACGTTTATCAAGAAGCATTTGTCAAGATTTTCAATAATATTAAAAACCTTGACAAAGCAGGTGCTGTGGGTGCTTGGGTTCGTAAAACGGTTGTTAACACCGCAATCAATTATTATCACGCAAATTTAAGATTTCAACAAAATACCGATTATCAAGATATTTTACACAGTAATGATGATTATCCTAATTTATTGGCAAGCCTTTCAAACGAAGAATTGCTGATATTAATTAATAAATTACCCAACGGCTACCGAATCGTTTTTAATCTTTATGTCATCGACGGTTACAGTCACTCAGAAATCGGAGAAATGTTGGGAGTCAGTGAAAATACTTCAAAATCACAACTCTCACGGGCGAAGGAACTACTCAGGAAACAATTAAAACCCTTGGGAATTATTAGCTATGAACGCACATAACAACGAAAATGACCCTTTTGAGGACGTGTTCAGAGATAGATTCGCTGATTTTGAATCTGAACCCAATGCTCAACTTTGGCAAAAAATAGAGCCTCAACTCCCTGTGAATTCCACAAGGAAGTTTTCTTATTGGCAGATCTCTGCGGTATTAGTTTTGCTATTAACGGGTTTTTGGACTTATCGTGAAATATATTCAACTGATGATTTGACGGAGAAAATAATGAAATCATACGATAGGCAGACGGTGAATATTGCAAAGTCAGAGGATAATCACGTACATATTAATACAAAGTCTAATAATAGTCGGACGGCAATTACTTTATCGCCTAACTATGGTCTAACTAAGGAAAATCCAAAACAAAACACTGATAACAAAGACTTGATTATTAATGAAGCAGAAAAAAATACAACTAAGGACATAATGGTAAAATCAGTGGAAAACAGAAATACTGCGAAGTTTCCAAATAAGTCTTTACAAAAGAAAAAGGAAGCATTTTTGAATAATAATGAATCAACAAAAGAAGAAGCTTTCTTATTTTCAACCAATAATACAACCACTGATATTCCAAAAACGTCTTTCAATAAAACATTTAAAAATAGTTTTTTGAAAAATAAAAACACCTCATTAAACCTTTCTTCCTTTAATAACTCTAAAGAAAAAAAGCAAGAACTAATTTCGGATAATTCAAGCAATTATCAAAGTACTTTAAGTGTATTCTCAAACAGAGAACAAATTTCAAGGTTGAACAAAAATCACTTAACATTTTTAGATTTAAAGTCTTATCATTTGTTAGGAGGTCATTTCAAAAACCCAAAAATAAAATTTGCTCCCGCCCCTAAAAAGGATGACTATTTTAAGGAAAGAAAACCCTTAGAAATGTATGTAAGTGTGATGCCTTTGTTGAATTATTACACCATTACGCCCAATGGAAACGATGCGAATTATGTTCATAACATTTCCGTTAATAATGAGGATGATAGACTCGGATTTTATACCCAAGCAGGCGTAATTTTTACGTTATCGGACAGGTTTAAACTCCGTACGGGACTGACTTTTACAAAGACAAATCATAGTATTTCCTACCAGATCAGAACTGATTCTCTAATCATTCAATCACCTGATAAACAAGGAGTTGATGTAAGCTTTTCTGAATTAAATAAGACATATTCACAGTCGGCAAACTATTTAGGCACCAAAGTTGAAGTTCAGTATATATTTTGGGAAGGTGAAGGTCTTACGCATTATTTAAACGTTGGATTGGAAGGAGCTTACAGATTAAATGGGGGCAATCAATTTAATGGATTTGCTAACTTTGCATACGGAATAACTCGCCGAATCGGAGATAATACTTACTTATTTATTGAACCAACTTTTAGTTATTCTCTCAATCAACAAAATGAGAATAATTCTTTCTTATTAGTAAAACCTAATAAAATTGGTTTCAATATTGGCGTAAATTTTAAAATAAAATGAAATGAAAAATGTTCTAAACTTTTGTTGGAAAACAGTCGCTTGTGTTGCGCTAATTTTTATCGGATTAACAATCGCTATTTTTGATGGCGACGTTCATAAATTATAATACCCTTTTGTGGTGATTGGGCTAAATGGCGGGTGCTTGCACTCGCCATTTTTTTTTGTAAATTTGGATGAATTATTAACTTTCATCCAACTTAAAAATGACTCGTAAAACCCTCCTGCTGGGCTTTGTCCTTTTGACAGCCCTAATCTCAGACTTATTAGCACAACAGCCTGCTAATCAATACAATAGTAATAGTCGTTTTGAACAAATAGGTTCAATGTTGCCAACGCCTAATTCTTACCGTTCCGCCTCGGGGGCTCCAGGGAAAGATTATTGGCAAAACCGTGCTGATTATGATATAAAAGCCGAATTGGACGACCAAAATCAGTCTATGACGGCTTCGGAGGTAATTACTTACAAAAATTCTTCTCCCGATGAATTACGTTATTTATGGCTACAATTAGACCAAAATAATTTCAAAAAAGGCGGAATTGCTCAATTGACAACTACTTCGTCATTAACCGACAGAGCTACCACTTTTGGTCGTTTAGCAAATACCGCAGGCGTACTTGCCAAAAAGGAATATGGTTATAACATTCTTTCGGTGAAAGATAAAATGGGGAATCCATTAAAGTTCACCATTAATGAAACTATGATGCGAGTAGATTTACCAACACCCATGAAAACAGGTGGAAGTTTCTCTTTTTCAGTGGATTGGAGTTTTAATATTACCGATGCTGTTGCTACTCGTGCGAGAAGTGGTTATGAATTTTTTCCGAAAGATGGTAATTATTTATACGAACTCGCTCAGTGGTTTCCTCGGATGTGCGTTTATGACGATGTGAACGGCTGGCAACACAAACAGTTTTTGGGTCAGGGAGAATTTACGGTTCCTTTTGG
>JACMRQ010000364.1 GCA_014376355.1 Arcicella sp.
GAAAGTAGTGATATACGTGATTATTACTCAGACCAAATATGGATTAAAGGATATGATGAGCCAAATTTAATTCCAAGAATGCGAAAAGCATTTGCTCATTTAGCTACATTTTGTCAAGAGAAAAAAGAAAAATTTTAATTTTAAAAACAACGTAATATGAAAAATTTACTCCCATATTTAATCTTTTTGATGCCAATGCTTACGTTTAGTCAAACAGGAGATGAAAAAGAAATAAAAACAATTCTAATAGACTTAAACAACCCTACAGTTTCTTATGAAGTAATTGTAGATAAAGGAACCTACACTTTAAAAATTAAACTATCCGACAAAAAAATGAAAGAATTTAAAATTAAAAGTGAAACTATAGAATATTCACCACTGGATTTAAAAACTGAAAAAAAATTCAATGAAAATTCTATTGAGACAATTAGCCAATTAAATTTTGATAGCAATACCATTTACACTATTTCAATGAAATTAGAAGATGATACTGAAAGAAAATACATCTATAAAAGTGTATCTAAAAGGTCTTGGACAACGACATTTGGTGCAAACGCAATCTTTTTAACCAATCCAAACAGCTATAAAACAATTAAAAGCGGTACAGATAAATATACTGTTACCGAATATAGTAGTGAAAAAAGGATAGAATACATTCCTAGTTTAATGTTTACTTTTATGGATAAATCTAAAGATCTTGCTTTCGGATTTACTGGTGGACTTGGGTTTGACTTGGAACAAATATCTGTTTTTTCTGGAATCTCATTAGGTATAGGTCAAAATATAATTTTGACTGGAGGAATGGCTTTTCACAAACAAGATAAGCTAAATTCTACCTATACTGTAGGACAGGAAGTAGATACTATTTTGACTACAGAAAATTTAACTACCAAACAATATAGATTCAACCCATTTGTTGGAATATCTTTCAGATTGGATAGTAATCCGTTGAAGTAATTCCAATTCGGCTACCGCTTTGCTATTGAAGCCGGTAATGTAAAATCAAAATAAATCAACAATTTAACCACAAACACTATGAAAAAATTAATCACAATTTGCCTTATTATGGCTGCAACATTTGCAGCAAATGCACAAAGCCCCTCAAAGGAAGAAACTATTGAATGGATTTTTAGCACATTAAAAAATTACGAAAGACCATTAGATCAGTATGTTAAAGATGAACAAATTGACGTAAAATCTAAAATAACCGATTACTTCTATAATTATTCAGAAATTTGGGTTAATAAGACCGTTATGAGTATAAAAGTAAAAGATGTGGGATATCGAAGTTTATGTCAATATCATTTCGATAAGATTCGTGCCATAACTGTACAAGGTAATGTAATAACATTAAGAGGATCAGGAGTATATACGGTTCGTGATGATGATGGTAATATTGACAATAACAATGAAACTACTTTATTTGATAACGATAGATTATCCGATTTTAATAGTGATGGTGATAGCGAGATCGTAACCAGAATGGCGAAAGCAATAAAAAATCTGATAAAAATAAATTTTCCAAGTAATGATAAATTTTAATTAACCCTTTAAAAATTAAAACCAAACAAACATGAAAAAATTAGCAATATTATTACTAGTAACAACGAGTTATATTTCATTTAGTCAATCAAAA
>JACMRQ010000365.1 GCA_014376355.1 Arcicella sp.
ACTCGAAGTATATTCCCAATAATCACCGCCTGTGTCAGTTTTTTTAATTACTGAAATAGTTGGTTTTAAAGGATTTACACAGAAAGAATCAGCCATTGAAACTGTATAATAAGTAGTATTTCCTTCTTGATCTGCAAATATTTTCACACGCCCCGCAGTTCCGTTTAAAGTAATTCGTTTCCCTGAAATCGTTGCTGGACCATATTTTATTGATAAGCCAACTGCCAAATTAGAACTTGAAGTAACTGTTACATCAAAAGCTGGGTCTATCACAAGTCTATCTTGGATTTTGGTTAAATTAATCGTTTGATTTTGTTTTGTAGGCAATACACGAGTTCCTACGGTGTACCAAACAGCATACGCCGACTGTCCAATTAGGTATTTCTCTGAATTAATCACGCTTTTAATTCTACTTTTATCCATCGTGATTTGATAGGTATTGAGTACATCTTTATTGGTCTTAGAATCTGTTGTACTGTAATTATATAAAACATAATCATCCGTCCGTGAATATTCAGGATAACCCAAAGTATTATTTGTGTAAATAAAATCCAATCCGTCAGTACGTTCAGTATTTACGCCAATCACATAATTAACATTATCTTTTTCAATAAAATAATCAAAGGCGATAATATTAGTTGAATTCTTTGAAAATGAGGGATTTCCAATGTTTTCTCCTGCATCCAAACTGGTAAATAATTTATCAATTTTCCCCGTTCCAAAATCATTTTTAGAAGTATTCCAGACGTTGATAAAACCTACATCCCAGAAATCCGATTCTGTTCCTGTTGCACTTTTAATGGTATTGAAGGCATCATAAACGAGATTTTCACTTTGATGGTCCCACTCAATGGCATCAGCATTTTGTACTTGCCCAGTGTTTACGCCTTGCGTATAAGTTGGGTTATAAAGCGTATATAATTTACTTGTTCCAGCGGTTATATTAAAAATGGCAATTTGCTTATCAGTTGTTGCCACTGTGGTAGCTAATTTTCTTAAAGCTGCCAACTTTTTGCCATCTTTCGACACAGCCGCATTCCGCCAAACACCCGTTGAAGATATATTTTCAACTTTGGGTGTTCCTACCAAATTTACTCTTTTTATAAAGCCGTCTCCCGCAACAAAATAGGCATAAGTTCCATCATCTGGCACAGTTGGCTTATTTTCGATCACAACATTTGTAACTAATTCTACAAAACTGTTGACATCAGTTTCTCCTTTTGTACTTGATTTATATAATTTTTTAGCCACAGGGTCATAACTCAATAAACCTTCCGTTCCATTGTTAACGGGTATATCCGCTTTGGGTGCTGGAGGAACTGGCGTTGTTGGATTAGAAGGCGTTGGATTTGGAGCATTTCCATCCGTAATTCCGACTGCATCAAAAGCTAATTTGGCGTTATTAATGTCAGCATCAGTTATACCAGAAATTTTTAAATCCGTAGCTGATTGAATAACAGCACGGCGAAGATCTAAAAATTTTGAGGTACGGGTTAAGTAAAAAGTTAAAGCACGGTAGTAAACTTTTTCAGCTTTTTCTTTACTCATTCCATTTGCCGTTGCAAAGCGATAATAAGCATTATTGGGTACACCCGAATTAATATGCACGCCATAATTATCTTCTGAACCCGAATAATATTGGCTCATATTAGCAGGCTGATAACCATTGTCATTCAAACTTCTACCACCATTGTTTGGATTTGCTAAATCTCGCAAACAACCCGTTGGATAGGCATTCCCTTTCATAACATCTTCGCCCATACGCCAACCATCGGCACCATTTTTACGTTCAACCATAGCTCCAAAACAATCAGCTAACGATTCATTAATTGCTCCAGATTGGCTTTTATATTCTAAGTTTGCAGTATTTTCGATAACTCCGTGGGTCATTTCATGTCCGCCCACGTCTAAGCCTCCCGCCAAAGGTTTGAAATATGTCCCTCCACTTCCATAACCCATGTATTCACCATTCCAGAAAGCATTATCGAATCCTTTTCCATTTTCATCGGCAATATTTATGATGGAGACTATTGTCCCACCTTTTCCATTTAAGGAATTTCTTCCGTGTGTTTTTAGATAATAATCATAGGCAATACTTGCATTGAAATGAGCCGAAATACCATTTTGACTATTACCCCAAGTATTATTGGTCGAGGAAATTTGACTGATTGTTAAGTCTTCACTTACTTTCGAATTATTCGCATTAATAGTCCAAATAACGCCCTGCGGATCATCAGCTTTCACACCAACACTGGATTTATACATTGATTTTGTCGCATCAATTAATACAAAATTACTTCCTGATTGATACGTATTAATGCTTCTACTTACACCATTCAAATCATTTGCCGAGGCTTTTGCTACGCCATCAAGCGTGCAAGTATAATTATATTTATCTAAAATTTCGCCCGAATTAGCATCAATTACATAAATCCATCTTTCCAAAAAATTCGGGCGAACCGTTACGTGATATGCCAAATGTTCGCCATCGGCTTTTTCGTTTTGATGATAAATAATCAATTCCGTTTTAGGCTTTTCATATTTTAACATCACCATTTCAGTTGCCGTCATTGGTTTCACAACGGAGGTTTTACTGACATCCAATATAGCTAATCTCCCAACGTTATCTTCTGATAATGATGGCTTTACGTTTTCTATTTGAGGCGTTGGATAAAAATGTCCATTCAGTAAAGACACTTCTTGATTTTCTTTTTTATGCAAAATCATTTCGCCTCCATATACATTTACACCTTTATAGGTTTGTTGCATACGTAGGTGCGTTGTCTGGATTTCGTCTGTTTCACTTTTCAAAATATCCAGTTCTGCCTCTGGATTAGTAAGTTTTAAAAAAGGTTTAACAGCTTCCAAATAATTATAGGCAGCCGATGCCAAAGCCGACATTCTGGCACCCCGAGAACCCTTTTTTACATTCTTTGGAATTCCTTCAATCACCGAAGGCATACCGTTTTCATCAACCGTGATTTTAAGACCTGAATTCTTAGAAATCATATTCACATAGGTCTGATTATCAGAAGGTTTTGTCAAATATTTTGGACGAGCAATTGAATTTCTAAATTCTGAATTATCCACTGGTTTTTCGTTAGTTTCTTGCGGAACAACCACGTCAGAACGCTTGACAGTTTTGAATTTATTTTGTGAAAATCCAAGATGAGATAAACACAAAATGAAGGGAAGAAGGAATAGTTTTTTCATTAGAAATTTATTTTAAACCGCAAAGACACGAAGTCGCCAAGTCAGATAGTGTATATCTTAGTGTCTTCGTGTCTTAGTGGTAATTAATAATCTTTTTTATTTTTGAGTTTTACTTCACCAAAGCCATAAAAGCATCATAAAAAGTCTTCACTGAATCCGCAGGCATTTTTTTATCAGCCCATTGGACTTTATGACTAAACTTTTTACGTTCCGAAAACTGAACGGTATAAGACATATTGCCTGGCTCTCCCGCTTCATTTTCATTTAATTTTAAAGCCTCAATTTGCTTAAAAAAGTCTTTAGTTTTCGATTTTGAAAGGGTTTTTACTACCGTTGCAGAATCTTCATTACTGGCTTTATGGAGCAACTGACCATCGGATTTGAGCGTATATTCGTTCCATATACCCGTTATACCTCCCCCAGAAGCTACTGTAATTTGTTGATTTACAGGAAGAGATTTGCAACTAAAAATGAATGTTACAAGTAGAAAAGTAAGGTATTTTTTCATATTTTATGATTTTATTAATTTCAAAAATTACATCCCAACTCACTAACCGCCAACCATGACATTAATCCTGCTCCAATTTCCAAAGCATTTTCATCAATATCAAACGTTGGGGTATGCACGCCCGAGATTATTCCTTTTGCCTCATTACGAGTTCCCAAACGATAAAAACATGAATCGACATGATGCGTATAGTAGGCAAAATCTTCGGCAGCGAGCCAAATATCTAAATCAATTACATTTTCCTGACCCATAAATTCAATGGCTGCTCCTTTCATTCTACGAGTTAATTCGGGTTCATTTTTCAAGAATGGATAACCTGTCTGAATAAAAACTTCACAAACACCTCCCATTGATTCGGCGATTCCTTCCGCCATTTTCTTAATGCGAGCCAAGGCATCAGCTCGCCATTCTTCGTCCATCGCACGGAATGTTCCTTCTACGTATACCTCATTCGGAATAATATTAGTCGCACCATTGGCAATTACTTTTCCAAAACTCAACACCGAAGGATAACGTGGATTACGATTACGACTAATAATCTGCTGCAATGCCACAATAATGTGCGAAGTGATTAACACTGGGTCGATGCCTAATTCGGGCATTGCACCGTGTCCGCCCTTACCTTTTACCGTAAAATATAATTCATCGGCACTTGCCATGTACATTCCCTCACGGAAACCAATTTTACCCACAGGAATATTCGGAGCCACGTGCTGACCCAACATTTTATTAGGCGTTGGATTCAACAAAGCTCCTTCCGCAATCATGACAGACGCACCACCAGGAGCTTTTTCCTCAGCCGGTTGGAAAACTAATTTCACCGTTCCTTCAAATTCATTCCGTAAATTATATAGAATTTTAGAAACGCCCAACAACGAAGCCGTGTGAACATCGTGTCCACAAGCGTGCATAACTCCTTGATTAAGAGACTTATAGATAACGTCGTTAGCTTCCAAAATTGGTAAAGCATCCATATCCGCCCGTAAAGCCACCACTTTCGAAGATGGATTTCTCCCTTCAATTGTAGCCACCAAACCCGTATTGGCAATGGACGTTGGCGTAATTCCAATTTCTTTCAGCCGTCCGGCAACGTATTTCTGCGTATTATATTCCTGATAAGACAACTCAGGATTTTGATGTAAATGTCTGCGGTTAGCCACAAATTCGCCTGCATGGGCTTGGGCTAATTGTTTTATTTTTTCTTTCATTTAATTGGTATTTCCCTACAAATTTAACCACAATTTCAGATTCTCATTCTCACCATCCAATATTTCCAAATGAATCTTACCTTCCTTATTCCACTGCATCTGCAAACCAAAAGCATCTAATAACTCATTGATCATACTTTCAAGGGGTGTATTTCCGTGAATACAATCCTTGAAATAGCTTGATAATGAACGTCCATAAACTTCTTCACAAACTCGCTGATAATCTATTAATGAATATCCTATGCCCATTTTTCCGAAACGTTCCCACAAAATTTGCATCACAGTTTCTAAGGATTTTTGGTGTCCAAAACGCAAGCGAATCATTAAATCCAAAATCAAAGAAACAATCGCTCCTTTCTGATAAATCGAAACTCTACGGTGCGGAATGGCTTGCGAATATCCATCCAACCACAAGTCAAAAGAAGATTCAACCAATGACTGAAAAGCTAAACCGTCTTGCTCAAAATGCCGTTTTAATATGGTTTCTAACTCTTTTAAATATTGTTCTGATGTAAAAACACCCGACTGTACTAAAAATAAATCTCCGTAATACGTCGTAACGCCTTCCGCCACAAAACCCGTTGGAAAGTAATTTTCTTTGGTAAAATCGTACGGCATCATTTCCACAGGACGAATTTTACAAATATTCCAAGCGTGATATAACTCATGCGAAGACACACCTAAAATGTCATTATAAAGTCCATCACCCTCAGAATCTGGTCCTAAAACAATCATCGTTGAGTTCCGATGTTCGACACCATGATAAAAAGAAGTTGGGAGAATCCAGTTAATAAAATGGTAATCCTTTTCAGGGAAACTACCCATCACATGAATTTGTTTTTCCGTAAATCGTTGAAATTCGGCTAATAATTTTGTCCAGTTGGGCGTATAATTTCCTAAAAACCAAACATGAAAATCAATATTCTCTACTTGATAGCTTTGATGTTGAAGGTATGGACTGGCGAGCAAAGGAGAATCGACTAATTCACAATAATTTTTTGGATGAAAAATATGATTTCCAGTTGGCATTCCACAAGCGATTTTATATTCCTTGGGCAATACCATTTCCAGCTCACAAGGCTCGTCCATACGTCCCTGTAGATAAGGCATACAATTGACAAAATTAACATACATTACCGATTCATCAATAAAAGAACTTCCTGCATTTTGAATATTAGCAAAGTAGATAAATTTTACAGTAACTTCCTCTAAATCAGTTGTATAAATCAGCCAACGGTCTTTAGTTATTTTATGAAATTGAACTACTTCTTGAAAAGAAAATACCTCAAATCGTTGAATATTTTTGGCAAAGTGTTGGAGTTCATACCGTCCAGGTCGCCACGCAGGGAGTTGCAATTCGATGGTATTAGACTGAATATTATCAATAACCATTTCTATGTTTAAGAAATGGCTTTGAGGATTTTCGGAGGAAATTTTATATTTTATCATAACGGTTTCAAATCAGCACACGGATTTAACAGATTAGACACGGATTTTCTTAAATTTTTACAAAACTATTCTTTAAATCCGTGTACAATCCCTAAAATCCGTGTGCCATCACTTTAAGATAACCAATTTACTCATAATCAATCATATAAAACAGAAACTTTTAAAAAAGAGTAGGGAAATAAAAATAAGTTCCCTACCTTTGCAGTCCTGTTTTAAGAACTTAAAGATTTTTATTAATATATCGTCATGAAAAGAACGTTTCAACCAT
>JACMRQ010000366.1 GCA_014376355.1 Arcicella sp.
AACGTACAAATACAGACGTAACCATTTTTCCTGTTAATATTCCTACATTAGAATTCAGTAAAAATAGCCCTCATCTTGACTTTTACACCTGATTGAATAACACAGTAGATGTAAATGTTCAATTGATACTTTCGCCAACTTTTGAGTTTAGTAATAATGAATGTTTAAAGTATGATATTTCCATTGAGAATAAAATTCCATAAGTTGGTAAAATTCATACAGTTAGAGTTCAAAAAGAGTGGTGTAAAATAGTTATTGATAATGTAAAAATATTGAGTGCAAATCACAAATTTAAAACTTTAGGAAAATATTCATTAAAGTTTGAATGATTAACCCAATAGTCATTATACAATAAATAATTATTAGTTTAGGAGGTTTAAAAGCCTTCTTATTTAAGTTCACCAGAAAGCCAATAATAATATAATATGATACAAACAATGCGTTGGTTTGGTCTAAATGACCCCGTTTCTCTAATGGATATTCGTCAAGCGGGATGTTCGGGCGTGGTTACGGCTTTACACCAAATTGCGGTGGGAGAAGTTTGGAACGAATCAGCTATCTTAGAGAGAATTAATATTGTCGAAGCTGATAATCAGCAATTTACAACTTTAAATTGGGAAGTGGTTGAAAGTTTGCCCGTTCATGAAGACATAAAGAAAGGACTCCCAACTCGTGATATTTATATTGAAAATTATAAAATTTCCTTACAAAATTTAGCAAAATGCGGTATCAAAATCGTTTGCTATAATTTTATGCCCGTATTAGACTGGTCTCGAACAAATCTGAATTATGAAATGCCAGATGGTTCAAGAGCTTTGCGTTTTGTTTGGGAAGATTTTGTCATCTTTGATTTGTATATTCTGAAGCGTCCAAATTCTCAAAATGATTATGCGGAGGAAGTTCAAATTTCTGCCAAAAAGAAGTTTGATTCTATGACGAAGGAAGAAATATCAGGGTTACGAAATACTGTTTTGTTGGGTTTACCTGGTTCGGAAGAAGCTTTTGAATTAGAAAATTTTCAAGGACTTTTGAATAATTATGCTACGATTGGAGATACTGAATTACGGCAAAATTTGTATTATTTTATTAAGCAAGTTGCTCCCGTAGCTCAGGAATTGGGCGTAAAATTATGTATTCACCCCGATGACCCACCTTTTTCATTGATGGGTTTATCAAGGGTGGTCAGTACCGAAAATGATTTGGCACAATTGATGGCGGCTTGCGATGTCAATGCCAATGGAATTACTTTTTGCACAGGTTCTTTGGGTGTAAGAGCCGACAATAATTTACCCAAAATGATTGAACGATTCGGGAATCGAATTCATTTCTTACACCTGCGGACTACCAAAAGAGAAAAAAATTTGCCGGGCGACGTTTCGCAAAATTTCCACGAAGCGGCCCATTTAGCGGGCGATGTGGATATGTATGAAGTGGTGAAAGCCGTAGTTTTAGAAGAAAAAAAAAGGGAAAAAGAAGGACGGATTGATGCAAAGATTCCAATGAGACCCGACCATGGTCATCAAATGTTGGATGATTTACACAAGAAAACGTACCCAGGTTATTCTGCCATTGGTCGCTTGAAGGCTTTGGCTGAATTGAGAGGTTTGGAAATGGGAATTATTAAATCAATGGCATAAAATTTTACTATTATGAAAAGACGTTTGTTACTTAAATCCCTCTCAGTTTCGGTTGGAACTTTGTTGGTGATGCCCGCTTGGGCGAATAATTGGACCTTACAATCTGTTAGTATTCAAACCACAATTCTAAATTTAAAACAATCCAATTTATTAGCAGAAATTGTGAGTAGCATCATTCCAGAAGGGAAAATTCAAGGAGCAAAATCTTTGGGTGTACCTGCGTTTATCGAAAAAATGATAAAGGATTGTTACGAAAAAAATGCACAAGACGATTTTAAAAAAGGATTAGAAAATGTTGAAATTCTTTCTAAATCTACTTACAATCAAGCATTTGAAAATTTATCTCCTCCTCAAAAACTGGAGTTTTTGAAAAATTTGCAGGCTTCAACAGATATTAAACTTAAAGAATTTTATGGGTTAATTAAAAATTTAGCTATTCAAGGCTATACAACTTCTGAATATGTTATGGTGAATTATCTTAAATATGAAATGGCTCCTGGGCATTATTATGGTTGCGTAAACGTCTAATCAATCAACAAAATGGCACAATTTAATATTGATAATAAAAAAAATAATACCTACGATGCCATCGTGATTGGATCGGGAATTAGTGGTGGTTGGGCGGCAAAAGAATTGTGCGAAAAGGGTCTAAAAACCATAGTTTTGGAACGTGGACGTGACGTAAAACACGTGAGCGATTATCCAACGGCTATGAAAAATCCCTGGGAATTCGAACATCGTGGACAAGTTCCTTTGGAAATCAGAAATCAATATGGAAATTCTCGCTCGTTTATGCGAGAGGAAACGTTGCATTGGGCAATTAAACCCGACGAACAGCCTATTATTCAAGAACAACCTTTCACTTGGACTCGTGGGTATCACGTGGGCGGGAAATCGTTGCTTTGGGCGAGACAAACCCAGCGTTGGAGTGACTATGATTTTGAAGGACCAAAACGAGATGGTTTTGCTGTTGAT
>JACMRQ010000367.1 GCA_014376355.1 Arcicella sp.
AAGGCCATAAAGAAAATTACATTTCAACCTGATTTGGTTTTGACCTTGAGCAAAGGCACTAGCTTTAGACCACATTATGCGGTTTTGCATTTACCCGAGTTGCACAGTAAATGGATGGCTTATGTTCATGATCCGTATCCTATTCATTATTATCCACGCCCTTATAATTGGATTGAAGTAAGTTACAAACAAAAGCAACAATTTTTTTTAGCAGTTTCACAAAAAGCCAGACACAGTGCATTTCCTAGTTTGCTGTTGCAAGAGTGGATGGGAAGCTATTTTCACAACTTTAATAAAACAGCTGTTATAATTCCGCATCAAAATGCAAAATATCAAATTAAAAATAACGAATTCCCAGCTTATTTTGATGTTTCAAAATTTAATATTCTACATGCAGGGAATTTGATGGCACAGCGTTCGCCAGAAGGCTTGATTGAGGGGTATAAATTGTTTTTAAAAAATAATCCTGACGCTCAAAAAGAATCAAAACTAATTTTGCTTGGCAATGCTACTGACCATGCCGTGATGCTAGAAGAATACAAAAAAAATAGCCCCGAAATTTATATTTATAATGGTAGCATTGCATTTGATGAGGTGTTTCTAATTCAAAAAAACGCTTCGGTTAATGTTGTTTTAGAAGCTAAATCAGAAATTAGTCCATTTCTTCCAGCGAAATTTCCACATTGTGTGGCAGCTAATACAGTAATTCTTTCGCTTGCACCGTATTATTCTGAAACCAGAAGACTATTAGGAAATGAGTATCCTTATTGGTCAGAACAAGATGATGTAAATAAAATTGCATTAATTATTGAAAAATTGTACCAATTATGGAAGCAAAATCCAGACAATTTATTTTTAAACCGCAGAGATTTAGAAGACTATTTATCTGTTGATAATTTGAAAAAAGTGATTGCAAAATTGGAAAAGAATAGTCGTTAACACAAAAGATATTAGAAAACGGTATATTTGAATCATAAATTGATTGTTGAAAATCAATCGGTAACTATTTGAGATAAAATAGCTTTTAGTATATAGTAATATATACGAATCACAAAAAATTTAATTAAAACCATTTACCTTGTACGATAGAAAAACATACATCCTAACAGAATCCCCCTTGAAAAAAGACTTATTTAAAATATTTAATCCCGAAGCGGAATTGACTATTTTAGATATTGGCGGATGTGAAGGCGAAGAAGCCATTCGATATTCTCGGATTTTTCCAAATGCGACCATATTTTCATTTGAACCTCTACCCAAAAACCAAGAGTTTATAAATGAAAACATTAACAAATACACTGCAACTAATGTGAAACTCATACCTTTTGCCATTTCGGATGAAGCAGGTATTTCTCAGTTTTATGTTTCGTCAGGCCATCCTGAGAATCAATCGACTGATTTAGATTGGGATTTTGGAAACAAGTCAAGTTCTTTATTACCTCCTGATAGTAGAAATAATCATGAATGGTTGAAATTTAATGAGAAAATTGATGTTCCAACTATTACATTGCATTCGTTTTTAATCGACAATGAGATAGAAGAAGTCGATTTTATACACATGGATGTTCAAGGTGCTGAGCTGAAAGTTTTATTTGGAGCAAAAAATCTTATTAATAAGATAAAAGCTGTATGGTTAGAGGTTTCAGATTTAGAAATCTATAAGAATCAACCTTTGCGTTCAGATGTAGAAGGGTTTATGAAATCGAATGGGTTTTATTTGGTGAAATCAGAGATGCTAGGCAATTTTGGGGATCAACTTTATTTGAATAAAAGATATTTTAATAATTTTTCTCTTTTTTTTATGTCTGCACAGTTTTTATTTAAAAAAAACCTTATAAAATTAAAACATATTGCTAAGTAAAACAAAATTTATATGTTTTTAAAAAAAACAAATAAAATAATTATCATTCAGCTTCAAGGAGGGTTAGGAAACCAGATGTTTCAGTATGCTTTTGCAAGAATTCTTGCCAAACGAAATAGCGTGACACTTAAATTAGATAGAAGTTTCTTTGATACCCTCTCAAATGTGCAAGAATTTACACAAAGGAATTTTGAACTTGGTATTTTTAAAAATGTATGTACGCAAGCTTCGTCAAAAGAAATTATTAAATTAACACGACTTTCTTTCATTAATAAGATTAAGAAAAAACTAGGGGTATATTATAAGTCAAATATTTATTCAGAGCCTTATTTAGATTTTCAAAGTGAAGCTTTGTCAATAAAAGCCCCGGTCTATATTAAAGGATATTTTCAAAGCTATAAATACTTCGAAAATCAGGAAGATTTGATTCGAGAAACTTTTTGTTTTCCCGTGGGGTCCTTAGAAGATAGGAACAAGGCACTGCTTTCCAAATTACAATCTGAAACAACCATTTCGGTGCACATTCGCAGAGGAGATTACGTTACTAATTCAAAAACACAACAGTTTCACGGGAATTGTAGTTTAGAATATTATTCAAAAGCTATAGCATTATTAGCATCCAAAACTAAAAAGTTTACTTTGGTTTTCTTTTCGGAAGACAGCCAATGGGTAAAGGAACAATTTGGAAATTTGCAGTATTCAAAACTATTTATTGATTACAATACTGAAGAGAATAGTTGGATAGATATGTTTTTAATGAGTTCTTGTAGTCATAATATAATTGCAAATAGTTCTTTTAGTTGGTGGGCTGCCTATTTGAATAAACAAAATGATAAAATAGTAATTGCTCCAAAAAAATGGTATGCAAATTTAGAAAGTAATACCAATGATTTAATACCACCTCAATGGATTCGTCTCTAAGTACAAGCCCAAAAATAACTGTCATATTACCAGTGTACAATTGTGAATTGTACATACAAATTGCGGCAGAAAGTATTTTAAATCAAACCTATACTGATTTTGAGTTTCTGATTATAGATGATGCTTCTACTGATAGTACCCTTTCTATTCTAAAAAGTCTCAACGATAATCGCATTCAATTAATAGAAAAACCTGTAAATTCAGGCTATACCAATAGTTTGAATTATGGATTACAACTTGCCCAAGGAGACTATATTGCTCGTATGGATGCTGACGATATCAGCTATCCGGAACGATTTGCCAAACAAATAGCGTATTTGGAAGCTCATCCCGAAGTAGTAGTTTGTGGAACAACTTATAAAATTGTGGACAATGATAAACAAATTACATTGCCTACAAAACACGAAGCAATAAAAATCGGCTTGTTATGGGGAAATTGTATTTCGCATCCGTCAGTAATGATTCGGAAAAAAGTTTTAAATGATTTTTCTATTCAATACGATACTTCGAAAGAACCTGCCGAAGATTATGATCTTTGGGTTCGATTGCTTTCTTTCGGAAAACTACACAACCTTGAAGAAGTGCTATTTGAATATCGAATTTATAACAATCAAGTTTCCAGAAAAAGAGCTGAAGAACAAAGTAAAAATGATGTTGCTGCAAAATTTAAGTTACTAAGGTATTTAAACTTAAAATGGGATGAAATGGAATATGAATTTTTAGAGAGACAATTCGGAAAAACAGGTGTTATTTCGTTTCAAGACATCAAAATTTTTAAACAAATTCAAAATAGATTAAAAGTGTCTAATGCTACTGGTTTTTTTGACAATGTAAAATTTAACCAATATCTTATCGATTTAGAAGCCGATGTTTTGCGAAAATGCTTCTTGAAACAAAAGCACTATTCACCCGCAATGTACATCGAATATTTACTAGCTAAATATAAATGGAAAGCCAAGTTGACACCTAAACAGGAACTAAAATTGATTTTGAAATCATTAATTTTCTGGAAAACACAGCGACAA
>JACMRQ010000368.1 GCA_014376355.1 Arcicella sp.
AATTAGATAGACCTTTTACGGATAAAAAAGAAGTTGAAATCGTTGCAAAAAGATGGATGTATCAACAAAATCAAAAGAAAAAAATGATTAATTGGCAATTCAAAAATGAGAATGCAAGAATTAAACTAACAAGACTTTATCCGACAATTTAAAGTTTTCCAAACAGTAGTTAGTCAGTTTAATATGCTATCTTAATAAATAATTATTTCAAAAAGAAATGTAATTGCCCCACACTTTTTGATGCACTCCATTTTACCGTCTGTGGCAACAACAAAGTATTTGGTTAAGTAACCGAGTTGCTCAACCCATTCTGCAATTGATTATCAATCAAGAAGAAACTGACAAAACCCTTTTTGAAGCCATCAGTCACTATATTGAGAAGAAAGGTAAGATAACTAAACCAACGAAAAATCTCAAATGGTTAGACGATAAACAGCAAGATGCTCTACACGGAACGCCGCCCGATAAAATCAATGAAAAAGGGGAAGAAATATTTCAACGAAGATTGTATAAAATGTTCTTGTTTGAAGCTATTAATGATGGGATAAAATCGGGAATATTGAACTTTAATCATTCTTACCGATTCCGATTTTTGGAGGAATATCTCATTTCAAAAAATGAATGGGCATCTAAAAAAGAGCAATTATTGACGGATGCAGAAATGACTCACCTAACTGATTATAAGGACATTATAGGAGTTTTGAAAGAAAACTTAGACCAGCTCTATCACCAAGTCAATGATGGCTATAATTTGGGGTTAAATCCTCATTTGAGGTTTGATAAAGCTAACAAACCTATCATCGCCACTCCTGCGGTCGAAAAGCCTGATTTAAGCAGAATCAGTAGCTATTTTAACCCCGCAAGGTTCGTTTCTATTTTGGATTTATTGGCGGATGTTGAAAAGACCGCTCCATTTTTACATCATTTGGGCCACCAGAGTAAAACCCACGAAAGAAAACGCCCAACGCCTGAAACGTTTTTCGCCTCCATTATTGCGTTGGGTTGTAACATTGGCGTTGAAAAAATGCGGAATATCTCGAAAGGAATTCAAGTTTCAACGCTTCAAAATACAAGCGATTGGTACTTGTCATTACAAGCTCTGAAAGATGCTAACGATGCCATTATCAAAATGAAAAATGGCTTAGATTTACCAGAAATCCACAGAAATGACCCCAATGAACTCCATACTGCCAGCGATGGGCAGAAGATTCTGAATAAAAAGAACTCATTAAATGCCGCCTTTTCGTACAAATATCCTGGCTTCGACAAAGCATCGGTGGCCAATACAGCAGTTGATGAAAGATTTGCAATGTTTTATTCGACGGTAATTGTGGCATCGGCAAGGGAAGCGGTCAGTATGGTGGATATGCATCTGAATAATCCAGTTATTAAAAGTACAATTCACTCTACCGATACGCACGGCTCAACCGAAGTCGTATTTGGTATGATGCACTTGTTAGGCGTTTTCTTTGCTCCCAGAATCAAAGACCTTGGTTCACAGCAACTTTATGGATTCAAAAGTAAGAAAGAATATGCCGAATTAGACTATAAATTAATACCTGACCATACTATCAATACCACTCTAATTGAGAGATATTGGGACGATATTCTAAGAGTAATGGCATCTTTAAAATTGGGTAAAACCACCGCAGAACAGGTATTAAAGCGGTTAAATTCGTATTCTCAGCAAAATCCGTTGCAAAGAGAGATGAAGGAATTTGGTAAGATTATTAAGAGTTCTTTCATCCTCAAATATTATGACGACCTTGCCTTACGACAGTCGATTGAGAAAATGTTGAGCCACATTGAACTGATGAATCGTTTTGCCAAAGCGGTATTTTTTAGCAACAATCAAGAGTTTCAAGTCGCCACCAAAGAAGAGCAAGAAAAAATTATTCAGTGCAGATTATTGCTTCAAAATGCGATTGTGTTGTGGAATTATATGTACCTATCGGAAATACTCACAAAAGTACAGTCTCAGGAAGAATTGGAAGAGATAATGGCAGTCATTAAGAACTCAACGGCGGTAGTTTGGCACCATGTGAACATGATGGGAGAATACGACTTCACTAAGTTGCTCATTAACAACAACTTACGATTTGATATTGATAAAATAAGAGCTTGGAAATATAGAAAGGCAGCCTAAAAAAATTACCCTGTAAGTTGCTAAAAATCAGCGACTTATAGGGTGCTATCTTACTTTGGGCCCAATAAGGGACTTGCAACCTACGACCACGGAAACAGGAGAATTCGTCTTTAAATTATTTGCCTTATTGGCAGAGCATGAACGCAAAAGGCTAATTCGTAGAACAAAAGCTGGACAAGAAGCTGCACGGGCCAGAGGCAGGATGGGAGGAAGACCCAAGGGATTATCACCCCGTTATCAAGCAATTGCTCCGATGGTGATAAGTGCTTATAAAGAACAAAGGAGTATTCGAGAGATTATGAAAGCATTTTCAATTCCTTCGACTACAACGGTCTACAAGATTTTGACTGATAATAACGTTCCGTTTCAGGTATATAAAAAGTTAAATAATGACCCAATAAACTAAATTATTCGTTTGAAACCGTAAATTTTCGCAAATTTGTAATGAAAACCTCAACTTTAATTGTAACTTCAAGACCATCTTCTGTATTTTTTAACTTATGAATTGGTGGTTGTGAAGGGTGGATAGGTTTTGTCAAAATATATGGAGCTTGACTTGGTGAGAACCATAATTTTACTTCTTGTATTTCTTCACCTACTTTTTTTGTAACTCCGATCACATCATAAAAATATTCAGCCCAATCAACATCAGAATCAATATATTTTGACTTTGTTTCCTCAATATTTTTAATTCTATCTAATGCCAAATTCCAATTTTCTGCTTTATTGTAACTATTGTAACCGAAAACAAACCAACGATTATTAAATTGTTTTAAAAAATAAGGGTGAAATGAAACAGAATAAGGAATAGCACTTTTAAAGTCTTGATATTCGATTGACAAAGCCCTTTTATTGACAATTGCATTAAATAAAGGCGTAATATATTTAGAGCCTTCATAATCCAAATTATTTTCAAACGCCATTATTTCCTTTTCAATACTTACTAAACCCAGCTTGGTTTCAATTGTAGGAATAATTTCATCAATAAATTCAAAATTTGGTAAGCCTTGAAACCTTGTAAAGAGTTGTAATGTAGATTTAATTTGGTTAATTTCTGTTTCACTCAAAGGGGCATTTTGAATGGAATAATTAGGGTCTTCGTAACTATAATAAACTGTTTTGCCGTCTTTTTTTTTAGCAATTGGTGCATTATAAACTCTATATTCTAAATCTTTCAAATCCTCATAAATTTGAGTTTTGCCAATTTTCATTGGTAATAAAGTTTTAGGATTGATTTCTTCGCTAAGAACTTCGGGGGTTCACTTAAATTTGGGGCAAAGTTCCCACGAGAGAACAATCTTTTTGTTTTAAAATGTTTTTTCTACAAAAAAGCCGATATTTATCTATAATCTATGCTAATAAACAGCTTTTTTACTTAAAAATGATGTAAAAAGGTTAAAATACTTAGGAAGTTATCCATAAAAAAGACCTTAAAAAAGATGCCATTTTTAAAATTATTCTACTCGTAAGTAATTATATATCAACTAATTAAGTGTCTTTGGCGGGAAGTTAGCCTCAAACTTAAGTGAACCCCCATAATTATGGAAGTTAAAAATTCTGAGGGACCCGCAACGATTTTTGTACGTTCTTTTAATTTTACCCTAGATTACAAGCCTTATTTTATTTTAGGCCCAAATGGTGATTATAGCCCGTTGTCCTTTGTGGCCTGCAATGATATAATATTCGTCAGACTCAACGTCTCCGCTAAGGACAACATCAGGTTTTTTTTTACGATACCTTCTCGTATGGCATTACATATTTGACGAGCGGTATCTTCTGATATTTCTAATTCTTGAGTTATTTGAAGTGTAGAAGCATTCAAATTCATTAGATACAAAACGGTTATCCAATGATGTAAAGGTTGTTGACTACCACTGAAAATCGTATCGCTTAAATCATCAAAATAGCCATTACAGTCATTACAGTGATACCGTTGTACGTGGGCATTGATCGAATATTTTCCATTTTTTACAACTGATTCACTTTGACATTTAGTACATTTTACGCATGAGTCCCAACGAGTTCTACGAAGTATATCATAGCACATACCAACACCTAAAATCTTATGTAATTGAATTTGCATATATTTACTTTTTAGTACAAAAAAACACATTTCAATTTATCAGCCTAATTTAAGGGTCGAGCCTACAATTTTAAGGATGAAATAAAATTGGAGGACAATGGATTGAGGGCGTTAAGAAAACCAAAGAAATGACGTGAATAACTAAAAAATTAGGTTGAAACCGCTACTTTTCGTCTAATTGTAATGAAAACCTCTTTTTAGCTAATATTTACAATACCAAAACAATCTCTAAGAGGTATGACCGTTCTTCTTGGTATTTTTGCTATGACAATGAAGACAATCCATAATAATTCTTCGTTTCATCAAAGGTAATCAAAGCATTACAAATAAGGGACTACCAAATAAGGTACTTAATCAAATTTAGTAAAAATTTCTGATTCTAACGGATTGTGTGGGATTGCTTAAATCCATTCATAGACCCAGCAATCAACATATTTTCTAACCAATTATTGTGATAGACAAACTCATTAAATTCTTCAAACCGTGAAGATTTTTTAGGTTTGTTTTTTTGTTTTTGAACCCTTTGAGAAAAAGGAGTAAAATTGTACAGCATTGCCCATGCCCTAATTTTCAAGTTTGCTGTTTTGCGATGACCTTTGAAATACCGCATTTGATAAAGGTATCTATCCAACATATTCATAGGACGGTCAATTTGATTGCTTGTTTTATAACATTGTGGATGCTCATAAGCCCCTACAAATTTTTCTACTTTACTACACAGGTCTTGTACCTTGTTCTTAACTCTCTCATTTTCAGTACAATTAGATTGAATCCAAATTAATAAGGTGGCAATTTCTTGGCGAAATTCGATGGCGTTTTCCTTTCTGAAAACCTCCCATATCTTATCTCCAATTTCATAGAATTTTTCTTTCAACGACTTGCCCACCTCTCTAACTTTTAGAAAAGCATGAAGAAAACATAATATAATTGTTATAGTTAGAAAGAGATTTTTCCATGATTGATTGGTAGCTCTCCAACCATCTAAGTTTACACTTTTAGGTGAGTAATCAGCCTGACAATCAAGAGCTTCTGATTTAAATACACCATAGGCTTCTTGTAGGTTTTCAGTGTCGAACGGTTCGGCGACCCGATTCATGGAAAGTTCTGCTCCCAAAACACAATCAGCACTACTGGTTAATCCGATATAAACTTCCCCGCCATTCCAATAACTAATCTTCTCATCAGCCGCTAAATGAGTGGGAACGAGATGTCTTTTTACCAAACTTCCTACTATACTTAATCTTCCCAAACTCTCTTCGCAACGCTCCCAGTACATGGCATTTCTGCCAAATAAATACGCAATTGCTTCATAAGGAACACCCCATTGTCTAAGAAATAAACCCTTGCTTACTTCTTGGGTTAGTCCACTCATGTAAGGCATCAATGACGAAGGTACAATTTCATATACAGAACCATCTGTTAATTTTATCCGCCTGATAATCAAGCCTTTTTGTTTCTTAATCACTCGTTTATCATGCCAATGAAAACCTAACTCAAAACCACAAGGAAAAGCCTCTGGGTATAATTTGTAATATTTCAAAAGATAGCTACGATAGTTCTCTATATCATCCACGAGTTCTCCATAAGATGTCTCAAAAAAATTCTAATAGTCTTTGATCCACGATGAGACATCGCTAGGTTCTCTGAAATATTATTACGCTTTTTTTTCGTATTTTCTTTATCTTTACTCATGGAAATCTCGGTTAAGTGAATGGATTTAAGCACCCAAATTTACTTATTATACCTTGATTTCCTCTTTATTTTTATATCCCACACAATCCGTTAGAATCAGAAAAATTTAATTCTGTTTCAGATTATGTGATTCGCACAACGTGAATATCATGCGTAAAATATAAATTATGACTGTATTTGGAGATTATAAAAAATATAGCAGTAAAATAGAAATTGTATAAAATCAATTAACATAACTACCATTATATAATTTTTGTAAATGAATAAAATAAGTTACAAATGATATAAAATAAATTTTAACGACTTAGAATTACCAACCTACTGTCATAATTCTGGTCGAGTTGAATAATTAAGATGGTATCCCTATAAAAAAGTAAGGTTTTTTATAGGGTAAAAAACAACCTGAAAAAGTATTTTAGAAACTATCACGCTATTTTAGACGCATTCGGGTGAGGTGGTGAGGTACCTTTAACAAAAGCTATCTCAAAATTAATTTGAGACAGCTTTTGTTAAAGGTACTTTTTAGTTTAGTTTAATCACTTTTTGCGTATAAACTTTATCATCAATCGTCATCTTAATAAAATATGACTCTGTGTTGAAATCTTTCAAACTTACCTGAGTTGTATTTATTCCGAGGGTACCTTTTAGTTTTTTCAAAGGTTGAACATTTCCAATATTGTTTACTAATTCAATGTTTATATTTGCATCATTTTGTTCTACAAAATATTTTAAATTAACTATATCAGCCGTAGGATTTGGATAAGCCAATAATTTTTGGTCTGGTTCAATAGTCGTATTCTTTGAAACTTGTTGAGCAATTACTTGAAACACATTCTTCAATGAAGTTGAGCCAGCACCTTGTTCAAGTGGTTTTGCTGTCATTTGCGATGATTGTCCCGAACGTGAATAAAAGCTGTTTTGAACATTTAATGCAAAGTTTTTGTCTGCCAATTTCACAAAGGGGTCGCTGTTTTCTAAAATACTAACCTTTGACATATCTCCACCATTTCCTTGAAAAGTAAACAATGCCACAGGCTCATCTTTTTTGAAAGTACCGTAATTGGTTTCTGAATTACTTTTTCCGATAATATAATATTCGAAATTAGAATCAATCCCTACTTTTGAAAATTCTTTCTGCGAACCAATTTTAGTTGGATTTTTTTCCCAAATACCTCTTTCATCTGAAATTGAACTAATAGAAAATCCACGAGGAACTTTCAAAGAAAATTGAGCGGTAACGCCTTTTTCTTGCGTATCAGGATTATTGAAATTTGGGGTATCATATTCAGGAACGAGCCATGCGGTAAACACTTTTTTGGCATCATCGTAAGTAACCATGTATTTGATGATTAATGATGATTCTGCCTGAGCAGAAATACTACTGATTCTTACTAATGACAGTAAAAACATGATAATAACATTTTTCATAATGTTCTATTTTTTGACTTTTATAACACTAAATGGTACACAAATATTTTTTGGGCAACAATTACCATCTTCTACGACAATCGGGCAACATCCTGTTGCTGGACATTGAATATTATTTGCAGTAGTCGTATAACTTCCTGGACCAGAAATGAGTAATGTATTACCTGTTCCTACACTCACACCAGCATTATACCATTGCACGTTGGTATATTGTACGGGTACTGAAACTTCTAACTTTTCCCCACTACATAATTTAATTGGCACTGATACACAGACTTTAGATTCATTATTACTAAGGCTTAAATCCACTTGATCCAAAGATTGAACTTTTGCATAATTGAAAGAAACGCCTTCTGCAATGACTTTTGCAGTTACTATTAACGTGGCGGATGTTCCAGTATTCAAAGCTGGAATTGACCATGTTGGATTTGAGAATGTTCCAGTTGTTACAGTATTACTTACGTATTGCAAACCTGCTCCCAAACTATCTTTTACTACGATATTAGTAGCATTATCTGTTCCAAGATTTTCCACTAAAATTGTATAAGAAACTGTGCTATTTAAGGTTACTACCTTAGAATTACCATTCAAAGTCTTTGTAATTCTAATGTCAGATTTTCCGTTAGTAACTGAAATACAAATTTTGGCAGTATCACACAAGGTTGTATTTACTTTGTCACAAATTTTATAGACAAAACAATCCTTGCCTACAAAATTTGGGTTTGGCGTGTATTTAATTGTTCCATCCGCATTTACCGTGGCAGTTCCATTGGTAGGATTCTCAGAAATACTTATCGTAACATCAGAAGTTGTTGGAATTTTTCCACCTTTGGAATCATTCTGTAAAACATTAATTGCTGGC
>JACMRQ010000040.1 GCA_014376355.1 Arcicella sp.
ATAACTGACGCAGGACGTAATGCTGGATTTTTTGCATCTAACCGAAAAAGAGGAAGCCATGATGATAACATTTATAGTTTTAGAAGAGAATGTCGTCCATTGAATCTAATTGTGTATGATGCTGCCTCTAAAACTCCACTTGAAAATGTGGATATTAGGAGCATAATTAATGGTGAAAACCAAGATTTGAAAGTTACTGGCTTAGATGGCTCAACCTCAATTTGTTTACAGTCGGAGTCGGAATATGAATTTAAAGCCATCAAAGAAGGTTATCAAATGAATTCAATTAAATATTTGACAAAGAGTAATACAGGACAAAAAACAACCTTGGAAATATATTTAGATAAGTCTAATTCGTCAGTTCTAAAGGGTGTTGTAAAGTCCGAGTTGAATCAGACCCCAATTTCAGGCGTACAAGTAACGCTTGAGAATCAGAAAGATAAATCGAAACAAACGGTTGTAACAGGAAAAGACGGAGGATATGAATTTGAAGTAAAACCAGGTGCAGACCATAAATTAACAGCTCAAAAAGATAAATATGCCACAAATAACGAAACTATCAACAAGGTTGGTAAAAATCCTACTCAATACCAAAACGTCCAGGGAATGTACGGCGAGGGAGATATTTTCAAACTGAACAATATTTATTATGATTTAGATAAGTTTTTTATTCGTAAAGATGCTGCCAAGGAATTGGACAAAACTGTCTTGCCACTTTTGGAAAAATATCCAGAAATGAAAGTTGAGATTCGCTCCCATACGGATGCACGTTCAGGAAACAGTTATAATATGCAGTTATCTGAAAATCGTGCCAGAGCAGTAGTGGATTATTTAGCACAAAGAGGGATTGATTCAAGTCGATTAGTGTCAAATGGTTATGGGGAGAGTGAGCCAGCTAACGAATGTGTGGATGGTGTGCAATGCAAAGAAAGTCAGCATCAAGAAAACCGCAGAACAGAGTTTAGAATATTGTCGGTTAAATAAGTATTGTTATTTCATGACTACAAAATAAACTAATTATAAACCTTTCAATGGAAGTCAAGTAAATGGTAATAAAAAGAGAGACAAATTGTAAATTTGTCTCTCTTTTTATTACCATGATTCCGAAGAATCAATAACTTACAATCCAACCGCAGTACGCTGAATAAATGCTGTCAAATCAGCTCCAGTAAGCATATTTTGTGACAATAATGCCAAATCATATACTTGTTTCGCTAATTTTTTTTGCTCTTCAGCATCCGCTGTTTTTAAAATTTTATCAATCGTTGCGTGGTTTGCATTCACCGAAACGATGTAGTTATTTGGCATATTTCCAAACATACTCATTCCGCCTCCGCCACCATTGCGAGACATATCCGCCATACGACGCATAAATTCATTTTGTGTAATCACAGCTGGTAATTCATCCACTGGCATCGCTTCCAAATTTACTACCTTCGTCGTGTCATTTATTACGGTATCAAAAATCTTTTTTACAGTCTCTTTATCTGCTTCTGAAAGTACAGATTCTAACACAATTCCTTTGTCAATTAATTTTTCAACAGTATCAGCATCCACTCGTTTCAAATTAGTTTTCACCAATTTAGATTCTAACATATTGATAAAATGACTGTCGAGAACGGTATCTAATTTCAATACGTCATATCCTCTTTTCTTGGCAGATTGAATAAATCCATCTTGTCCTTTTACGTCGTTGGTATAAAGGTATGTTACGTTTTCATCTTTGTCTGTCTGGTTTTCTTGAATAAATTCAGCGTATTCATTCAACGTAAAGTATTTACCATCAACGTTTTGCAATAAACAATAATCTTTTGCACGCTCATAGAATTTATCATCTGAAATCATTCCATATTTTACAAAAATACCAATATTTTCAAATTTAGCTTCAAATCCATCACGGTCAGTTTTAAATAAGTCACCTAATTTATCAGCAACCTTTTTTGTGATGTAAGAATTAATTTTCTTCACATTTCCGTCTGCTTGTAAGAAACTACGAGAAACGTTCAATGGAATATCGGGCGAATCAATTACTCCGTGCAACAACATTAAAAACTCAGGAACAACATCTTTTACTTCGTCAGTAATAAACACTTGGCGACTGTATAATTGTATTTTCTCTCGTTGAAGTTGTAATTCATTTTTTACTTTCGGGAAATACAATATTCCTGTTAAGTTAAAGGGATAATCAACGTTCAAATGAATCCAAAATAATGGTTTTTCTGTGAAAGGATACAGTTCTTCGTAGAATTTCAAATAATCTTCATCCGTTAAATCAGAAGGAGATTTTGTCCAGATTGGAGTAGGGTTATTAATAATTTTTTCCTGAAACTCGATTTCAATTGGAAGGAACTTGCAATATTTATCCAACACTTGCTTGATTCTAAACTCTTCTAAAAATTCCAGAGAGTCTTCGGCAATGTGGAGAATCATATCAGAACCACGACCTTCACGAGTAGCCTCAGTTATTTCAAATTCCGTCGAACCATCGCAAGTCCATTTAACAGCATCAGTATTTTCTTGGTAAGATTGTGAAATAATATCTACCCTTTCAGCCACCATAAAGGCAGAATAAAATCCTAAACCAAAGTGCCCAATAATAGCTTTTTCGTCGCCTTTATCTTTGTATTTTTCTACAAATTCAGTTGCTCCTGAAAACGCAATTTGGTTGATATATTTTTTGATTTCCTCAGCAGTCATACCCAAACCATTATCTGAAATTGTAATCGTTTTTGCTTCTTTATCAAAGGAAACTTTCACTTTCAATTCGCCCAACTCACCCTGATATTCACCAATAGCAGCTAAACGCTTTATTTTCTGTGAAGCATCAACGGCATTTGAAACTAACTCACGAAGAAAAATCTCGTGGTCTGAGTAAAGAAATTTCTTAATAATTGGAAAAATGTTCTCGGTATGAATCGAGATATTGCCTTTTTCTTGCATAGTCATTTTGTCATTTTTAGGATTAATATTACGCTAATTTTGATGTGGAAGGTTATTGCAAAAAGAATTCCAAAGGGGATTTGTAGGACAATTTGGCAGAAATTGAAAATTTATAAATTGATTTTCAATTTCAAATGCTCAATTTTCGATATTAAAGGGTATAATTTTAACCAATTTTAATAAGTGGAAATTTTACCTGTACATTGGTTATTGAACATTGAAAATTATTTACATTTTTAAAATTCTTAATTGAATAGCTTTGACGAAACAAATTTGAAGATTAATATTACTTATCAAACCTAATCCCATACAAAATGAACTCACTTTTTGATGTACAAACTTCCCAAGAAATTACCCAACGTATTGAAAATTTGAAGGTTGACTCGCCCCGTCAGTGGGGTAAGATGGATGTTGCCCAGATGTTGGCTCATTGTGCTTTTAGTATGGAAACAGCAATCGGCGACAAAAATCCTTCAAGAACATTTCTTGGAAAACTCTTGGGAAGATTTATGCAGGGCGAACTGACAAACAGCAAACCAATGGGTAAGAATTTACCTACTCATCCGCAGTATATTATGGTTGAATTGAAAGATTTTGAAAGAGAGAAAATTCGTTTAATTTCTTCTATTAAGCGTTTTTTAGAAGGTGGAGAATCGAAAGTAACAAAAAAACCGCATCCGTTTTTTGGAGATATTACGCCTGTTCAATGGAGTTGTGGAAGTTGGAAGCATCTTGACCATCATTTAAGGCAGTTTAAAGCGTAATCTTGACACAAAGTTTGTTATAATACGGTTATTATTCTCTGAAATGATGACAACCATAAACTATCCAATAAATTACAAAATAACCTTTCCGAGTATTTCAAAATTTTCGGGAAGTTTGCCAACATGTTTTAAAATTTCTAAATTGCGAATAATTACGAAATCAAAATCATTTAAAATTTTATAATGAAAATTTCAACCAATTCTAAAAAGGACGTTTACACTCACGCTGGCATCATCATTCTACTATTAATGGTGGTATTTTTTGGCTTTTTCTTTCTTTATTTACCTTGGAGTACCAACCACGGAGAAGCAATTACTGTTCCCAATTTGAAAGGCTTATCTATGGACGAAGCCGAAGATCTTTTGAATGACAGAAACCTTGATTTTGAGGTAACTGACAGCACTTTTACCTCGGGATTAAAACCGTTAACCGTGCTTTCTCAGTATCCTTTGGAGAATTCAAAAGTAAAGGAAGGTCGTAAGATTTATTTAACGATAAATACAGAAACTGCTCCGATGATTAAGCTTCCAAAACTTACAGAAATGTCAGTTAGAAGTGCCGAACAACAACTTTTAGTTTCTGGTCTTTTGAAGCCTGATTTGGAGTATCAAAACGATATTCGTGAAAATGAAGTATTAGAGGTTAAATATCAAGGTACGAAAATGGATGCTGGTACGTTAATTGCAAAAGGTTCTAAGATTACACTCGTGGTCGGAAACGGGACGGGCAATGTCGAAATAGATGTTCCATGTGTGGAAGGTAAAGGTTTTGACGAAGCTCAAATTATTATCAAGGGTTCTGGTTTGCAAATTGGAACAATAATTTATGATCCTGCCTCTACAGAACCCGCTGGCGTGGTTTTCAGACAAAATCCAGCTTGTAGTGAAGGAGGAAAAATTCGGTCTGGCGAAATGATTGATATTTGGGTATCAGGTGAACAGCCTAATTAATGTACTTGGTACTATGTTCTTGGTGCTGAGAAATAAAATAATTAAGCATCAAGAACATACAATTAAGAACGTATATAGAAAATAAAGATGAAAAATTTTACTAAAAAATACACATTAATTACGCTTTTCCTCAGTATTTTTTGGCAAGTTTCATGGGCCCAATTTCAGATAATTCCTTTAAAAAATATTGAAAAATCGGCATCTTCTTCTGCCAAAATAATGGCATTAACTTTGCCTTTTTTTGATGATTTTTCAACTTCAATTAATCACCAAGACCTTTCCAAATGGCAAAAAGGTGGAGGTATTTTTATTAATAATACCTTCACAAATAATCATCCTACGCTTAATGTAGCAACTTTTGATGGCCTAAAAGCCGATGGAACACCTTATGATTTTGTCAATTCTCTTTCTGAAGGACCAACAGATAGTTTAACGTCACTATCTATTGATTTATTGGGGAAAACCATTGCCGATTCTCTTTATTTGAGTTTTTTTTATCGTGGTCAAGGGCTTGGGGAAAAGCCAGATTTAAGAGATTCGTTAAGGTTGCAATTTTTGACTGATGGAAATATTTGGAAAACTGTTTGGGTAGATTCTGCAGTAACTGTTTTGGATAAATTTGTGCAAGTTTTAATTCCGATTAGAGCTAATTTTTATTTACATTCAGGATTCCAATTTCGTTTTCAGTCCCATGGCAGACAATCGGGACAATTTGATGTGTGGCATTTGGATTATGTGTATTTAGATGGCGTTAAAAATATCATTAAAAGTGGTGAAATTTTCCGAAATAGAAGTGATAGAAATCCTGTTACGAAAGAAGTAACTGCCATTTATACCAGAGATTATGCCACTCGAAATCCGACCACTAATTTCTTGAAAAATTATAATGCTATGCCTATAAGGCAATTTTTGGCAAAACCTGATAAAGAACTTGTTGACAATGTTGAAAGTGATATCAATAATCTTTTCAATAATGATTTACTTCTTTATCCTAATTATTCCGTTATAAATCTATTGAACAATCTGATTATTCAAAAAAAAGATTCAATTGCAACTTTTATTCCAAGAAAATCTTTTGCTACCCTACAAGTTAAAAATACTTTGGATATTAATCTTCTAAAAAGAGATACGACAAAAGCATATTTGAAAATTAAGTTTGACGTAAAATCGGGTGATGCAGCTACTTTCACGGTGAACGATACCATTAGTAGATATGTTGATTTGAACAATTATTATGCCTATGACGATGGAACGGCCGAACAAGCGGCATACCTCAAAAAAGGCTTTGGCAGAGTTGCCATTCAGTTTATCAACAATAAACCCGATGCCGTAACAGCCATTAGAATTAATGTTCAACCAACAGTGACGAACGTCATTGGTAAGCGATTAACCTTTCAGATTTTAGCGAATGATAATGGCAAAATTGGAAGAATTTTAAAGACTATTTCGGATACCACTAATGTTATCAAATATTCGAATATGCCCAATTCATTTGTAGAATATAAAATTGAGCCCGTGGCAGTAACGGACACTTTTTATGTAGGATTCATTCAATTCACTGATGATGAACCACTTGCAATTGGGTTGGATCTTAATACACCGCAATTTTCCAATAAACATTATTATAATATTAGTAACGAGTGGATTCAAGTGCCGAAGGTGGATGCAGTACAAGCTAATAGCATTTTTATTCCTATTAAAGGCAGTTTAATGATTCGTCCTGTAATGCTTGGCAAGGAAATTAAAGCAAAACCGTTGGCAAATGAAGAAGAAATTCAAGATAAAAATTTAATAATATCGCCTAATCCATCCACTGGTATTTTTAGATGGAATGATGTAAGTTTGAAAAATGTAGAAGTTTATGATATTACTGGACAAAACGTTTTTCAAGAACATACTAATAATCAAGA
>JACMRQ010000041.1 GCA_014376355.1 Arcicella sp.
GCGAAACCGCCAAGGAAACATCAACATTATTGTCGATTGCTAACTTTTTCATCTCCGCCAATTTGGTTTCGAGAGCAACAATCGGTTTTTCAAAATCTAACAAAGTACGCATGAGCAGCAATTAACGGAACGAATCCGAAGTTAGTGTATCCACAAAATTAGTCAATAATGTTTTGTGCGGAAAATAATTTTTAAAAAATTCCTTTCCTTTCATCGTTAATTTTTTAATCCCGCTAATAAATTAATGGATAAAGCCACCACAAAAGTATTTAGAACGAAAGAAAGTAAGCCATGAAGGAGAGCCACACGCCTGATTTTTCGAGCCGATACTTCAATGTCTGAAACTTGAAATGTCATGCCAATGATAAAGGAAAAATAGGCAAAATCGATATAGTCAGGGTGTTTTTCACGGGGAAATATCAAACCTTCAGCATTATTATTAGTTCCTTCTTCATTATCGTAATACATGTGGGCATAATGGAAACAAAAAGTAGTATGAACGAGTGTCCACGATAATAAAATTCCTCCGATGATAATGGGTAAAAATACAACTTCCTCCATACCCAATGAATCTTTTGAAATAACTAAGATTGATACTGTAATCATGCTGACAAAAGAGGCAAAAATAACGATGAAGAAAACAAACAATTTGCCTCCATCATTGGTTCTGGCTTTTTTTGTGATGTGCTCAGTTGTACTGGTAAAAAATACTACCCAGCTAATAATAATGTATGTTAGAGCAAAAACATCCCACAAGATCATTGCAACTATAATTGCATCAAAATGATGATTTCTGCTAAATATAAAGGCAATGAGGGCTAAGACAGAACTTATAAATACCCGATTTATAGGATCAGTTTTAGTGAAAATATTGTTGGATTTTTTGATGGGCATGTTTGCTTAAATTTTGATAATTTTACTAATAATACTTGCTTTGAACTTAACTGAATGTAAATTAGTATTTTTTATTAAAAACAAGACAGAGTAATAATAAGTAATTTTGTTTTTGTTTAAAATTAAGATTTACTGATAATGATGGTAGTCTTAAACACAACTAAATTACTTTAAATTTCCATTTCTTGTGATGATTTTAGTAAAAAAATTATTGTAATATTTGGCAGGCTATATGCTTATAATTTAAAAAGTGGTTAAAATAAATTAATAATAACATCATGCAATCATCTCTTTTGCAACTCTTCCAAAGAGACATCATTAAGCTGTATCAAGAAATTGAATTATACAGAGACGAGTCAAAAATCTGGAAAACTTTAGACGGTACAAACAATTCGGGTGGAAATATTGCCTTGCATTTAATAGGAAATTTGAATACTTATTTTGGGAAGGATTTAGGGAATTTGGACTATGTTCGTAACCGTGAAGCAGAATTTTTGGATAAAAATATTTCGAAAGTAATACTTTTAAAATCAATTGAACAGGTAAATCAAGTTGTATCACAAGTCCTCGAAAATCTCGCATACAAACAAATGAAGGATATTTATCCAGAAAATGTGTTAGGTTATGAGATGACAACGTAATACTTTTTAATTCACCTTCATGGACATTTGACATATCATACTGGACAGATTAATTATCATCGGAGGTTTTTTAGTTTAGTTAATGGGTAACAATTAACTGAGAATAATTTAAACGTTTAGGGGTTCCTATAAACTCTTCTCTAATTTTGTCCCGCCAACAAATAAAGCACTGCCATCCTCACAGCAACGCCATTTTCTACTTGGTCAAGAATAATGGAATGATGCGAATCTGCGGCATCGGATGATAGTTCCACACCTCGATTGATGGGACCTGGGTGCATTACAATGATTTCTTTGTTCAAATCGTCCAACATTTTTTTATTGATGCCGAAGTACAAAGAATATTCACGTAATGAAGGAAAATATTTAATTTGCTGACGTTCCAATTGAATTCTCAACACATTTGCAACATCGCACCATGCTAAAGTCTTTTTAACATCATGCGAAACGTTTACACCTAAATCAGTAATATATCTTGGAATTAAGGTTGAAGGACCACAAAGTGTAACTTCAGCCCCTTGTTTTTTAAGGGCTAAAATATTGGACAAAGCAACTCTTGAATGAAGGATATCACCAATGATAGCCACTTTTTTTCCAGTCAAATCTGCTCCTAATTTTTCACGCATTGAAAACGAATCCAAAAGGGCTTGTGTCGGATGCTCATGTGTACCATCCCCAGCGTTAACGATATTTGCTTTTATGTGTTTTGCTAAAAAATGAGGTGCTCCAGGACTGGCGTGTCGCATCACAATCATATCCACTTTCATTGCCAAAATATTGTTGACAGTATCCAAAAGAGTTTCTCCTTTTTTAACGGAACTTCCTGATGCTGAGAAGTTTAAAGTATCCGCAGAAAGACGTTTTTCGGCTAATTCAAAGGACAAACGAGTACGAGTGGAGTTCTCAAAAAAGACATTAGCAATCGTTACATCACGCAAAGAAGGCACTTTTTTGATAGGTCGATTAATTACTTCTTTAAACTCACGAGCAGTAGCCATGATAAGTTCAATGTCAGCAGGCGTAAGGTCTTTAATGCCCAATAAATGTCTTGTACTTAGTTTTTGCATATCTTTTAAGTTGTTAGTTTTTAGGTGTAGGGTTTTAGGGAGTGTTGCATTGATACATTAACATCTAACACCAAATACTTAAACCTAATCAGTTATCAACCAAATTTTATCTGCTTCATATCCTTGTTCTTGTAATTCTACCAATACTTTTTCAACATCTAAAGTATTCACTTTTTTGCCCACATAATCCGCATGAATTGGAATGTCTCGATTGTAAATTCTATCTACTAAAACACATAATTCCACTTTTTGAGGGCGACCAAAAGCTGTCATTGCATCTAAGGCTGAACGTACCATTCTACCAGTTGCCAAAACATCGTCTATTAATACAACTCGTTTATTTTCAATGACAAACGATATTTTTGTCTCATTTGCTTTCACCAATTCACGGCGACGATAATCATCACGATAAAAGGTTGCATCTAAATAACCAAAAGGAATTTTTACGCCCGTAATTTGCTGTAATTCTTGATGAATTCGTTTGGCAAAATGGATGCCTCTGGGTTGCAATCCAATAATTACAGAATCGGCAAAATCCTGATGATTCTCTATCAATTCTTGACAGAGACGGCTGATGGTAATTTCCAGAAGTGGACTTGAAAGGATGAGTTTGCGTTGCATAGCCCACAAAGATATTAATAAATGAAATGAATATGAAAATTTCTGGAA